>JAOPZP010000190.1 GCA_025964055.1 Conexibacter sp. | reverse complement strand
TGGGGTTCGTCCTGGACGACGCGCCGGTCGAGGTCGAGGTGGCCGCCGACCAGATGCTGGTCGAGGCGCTGCGCGAGCTCGGACGCCTCAGCGTGCGGCAGACCTGCGGCATCGGGGTCTGCGGCGCCTGCACGGTGCTCGTCGACGGCGAGCCGGCGTCCGGCTGCCTGATGCTCACCGCGCAGGTCGAGGGCCGCAGCGTCACGACCGTCGACGGCCTGCCGAGCGAGGACCCCGTGCTTGCCGCGTTCACCGAGACCCACGCGTTTCAGTGCGGATGGTGCACCCCGGGCATGGTGCTCACGGTCAAGGCGATGCTCGCCGACGACGCCGGGATCGATCGCGACGAGGCGGCAGAGGCCCTGGGCGGAAACCTCTGTCGCTGCGGCTGCTACAGCCGGATCCTCGACGCCGTCGACCTCGCCGCGCAGCAGATCACGTCCCGTTCGAGCAAGGAGCAGTAGTCGATGACCTTTGTCGTGACCGCCAAGTGGACCGTCAAGGATGGACACGAGCGGCAGGTCGAGGACGCGATCCTCGCGCTGGTCGAGCCGAGCCGCGGAGAGCCGGGCAACCTGTTCTACCAGGCCAACCGGGACGTCGACGACCCCCGCGTCTTCTTCTTCTATGAGTTGTACGCCGACCGCGCCGCCTACGAGGCGCACGGGGCCTCGGAGCACTTCCAGCGACTGGCCACCGGGACCGCGATCCCGCTGCTGGAATCCCGCGAGCGCCAGTTCTATGCCACCTACGGGCCGCTCGAGGAGCGGGCACCGTGCTGATCGACAGCGTCTTCGAGGTGCCGGTGGGCCTCGACGACGTCTGGGCGGCCCTGCTGGACGTCGAGCGGATCGCGCCGTGCCTGCCGGGTGCGAGCATCGACGAGAACCGCGGCGACGGCGAGTACGGCGGGTCGATGCGCATCAAGCTCGGTCCGGTCACGAGCACGTTCAAGGGCACGCTCCGGGTCGCCGAGGCAGACGCGACCGCCCGCCGGGCGGTGATCCGGGCGTCCGCGCGAGACACCCGTGGCCAGGGTGCGGCGGCCGCCACGATCACCTCCACGCTGGCGCCCGCGACCGACGGGACTCGCGTGTCGGTCCAGACCGACATGAAGCTCGCCGGCACGGCGGCGCAGTTCGGGCGAGGCGTCGTCAACGACGTCAGCGAGAAGCTGCTGGCCGAGTTCGCGTCGCGGCTGGCGGCCGAGCTCCAGAACCCCGCACCGCGTGCCGGTCCGTCGATCGGGTCGGACGAGGGCGATCCGGCCGGCGCGACCGCGCGACCGACCGTCGAGGCCGGGGCACCGGGATCCCGGTCGTCGGCGGCCGCCGACGACGTGCTCGACCTGACCGCTGCGAGTCGTGACGCGCTGCTCAAGCGCGCGGTGCCGGCGCTGGCCGGGCTCGGCCTGCTGCTGGCCGTGGTCAAGGCGTTGACCGTGCGCCGCGGGGCCACCGCGCGACGCTCGCCCGCCATCGTCATCCACGGACCGTTGCTCATCATCCGAACCCGGCCCCGCCGGTGGAGGTGGAGGTAGCTGATGCAGGTTCTCGCGTTCGCGGAGGAGCACTGCACCGAGGTGCACGAGGCCGGCGGCAAGGGCGCGTCGCTCGCGCGCCTCGCGGCGATGGGCCTGCCCGTGCCGCCAGGGTTCGTCGTCTGCTGCGACGGCCTGGAGGAGGCGCTCGGCCATCGTGCGGTCGCGCTGAGGGCGGCGATCGCCGCTGCGCAGGACGAGGCGCAGCTGGCCACGTGCGCCGCGACGGCCCAGCAGATCATCGCCGGGTTGGAGATCCCGGAGCGGATGCGCCTGGACGTGCGCGCGCGCTATGCCGAGCTCGGCGACGACGCACCGGTGGCTGTCCGCTCCAGCGCGGCGAGCGAGGACGGGGATGCGGCGAGCTTCGCCGGCCAGCAGGAGACGTATCTCAACGTGCGCGGCGCTGATCAGGTCCTGGAGCGCATCCGCGACTGCTGGGCCTCGTTCTTCACCGAGCGTGCGCTGTTCTCCCGTGCCCGCAAGGGGTCGCTGGAGGACCTCGGCATGGCCGTCGTCGTGCAGGCGCTGGTGTCGGCCGACGTCGCCGGGGTGATGTTCACCGTCGACCCGGTCCACGGCCGCAAGGATCGCATCCTGATCGAGGCCGTGCTGGGCCTCGGCGAGGCGGTCGTCTCCGGAGAGGTCACTCCGGATCACTATCTGCTCAAGCGCGACGGGCGGATCGCCCGTGAGACGGTCGCCGTCCAGCCGTTCATGATCCGCGGCCTGCCCGGCGGCGGCACCGAGGAGCACCCGCTCACACCCCAGGAGGGTGGACGGCGCAAGCTCGACGACGCGACGCTCGCCCAGCTGGCCGGGATCGGGTGCGCGCTGCAGAGCGCGCTCGGAGGCCCGCAGGACGTCGAATGGGCCGTCAGCGACGGACAGCTCTACATCCTTCAGGCACGCCCGGTGACGGCGTGAGCGAGTTGGAGGACCGCGCCCAGCGGTGGATCGAGGAGATCCACCCGCACGCGCTGCATCTGGTGCGGGCCCGCGACTGGGTGCTGGTCATCGATCCCGACGCAGGCGAGGCACTGCGCATCGCGGCCGTCCTGCACGATGTCGAGCGCGCGTTCCCCGACGCGTCGAGCTCCTGGGATCCCGCCGCCGACTGGAACGATCCCGGGTACCTGCGCTGGCATCAGGACCGCTGCGCCCAGCACGCCGTGGCCTGGCTGGTCGAGCAGGGCGCTTCGCCGGACCTGATCGGGGAGGTCGAACGGCTCATCCTCGTGCACGAGGAAGGCGGCTGGTACGACGCCGACGTGCTTCAGGCGGCCGACTCGCTGTCGTTCCTCGAGACGCTGACATCCATCACGCTCGCGTGGGTCCAGCGCGGCATCGACCCCGAGCACGCCCGAGCCAAGCTCCAGTTCATGGCCGACAGGATCACGATCGAGTCGGCACGCGCTGACGCGGAGCCACTGCTGGTGCGCGCGCTCGAGGACCTGGACGCGGTGGGGTCGGGGGGCTGAGGGAGGCGGCGGTTGCGGCGGCTGAGCGGCTGGGGAGACTCGAAGCCTCGACCTTCTGCATGGCAACGACACCTATAACTTGGTAAATGGCTTGTTTGCAGGGAAGTTCTATTGACGTTGTTGTAGGTGTGTCGGGTTGCGTCAGGTTGCTCGGGGAGCTAAAAGGGGAGGGGGAATTGG
>JAOPZP010000181.1 GCA_025964055.1 Conexibacter sp. | reverse complement strand
CCGATGATGAGGTACTTCAGCCCGGACTCCAGCGAGCGCTCGCGGCGCATCTCGGTCGCGCACAGGATGTAGAGCGGGATCGACAGCAGCTCGAGGCCGAGGAAGAGCGTGACCAGGTTGGTCGCGGCGGCGAGGATGACCATGCCGGCCGCCGACGTCAGCATCAAGGCGTAGTACTCGCCGTGCGCGGCCTCGCGCGGTGCCAGCGCGCGCCAGGACAGCAGCACGGCGGCGATCCCCGTCACGCAGACGATGAACGTGATCATCAGCGTCAGGTCGTCGAGGCGCATCGCGCCGTGCGCGCCCTTGGCCACGAACAGGTCCTTGGCCTCGTCCCACTGCCAGACGCCCAGGCCGATGGTCGTCCCGAAGGCGACGAGGGTCAGCAGCGGCACGAGCTGCTCGCGGATCAGGCGGCCGCGGAGCAGGCCGGCCATGAGGACGATCACCGACCCGCCGAGCAGGGCGATGATCGGCGAGACGCCGGCCCAGTCGATCTTGGGCGTGGCGACGGAGGCAGCGAGCATGGGAGCGAGGTGGTTCATCGGATGCGGGTGATTTCGAGCGTGGGGTCCGACCCGGCGATGACGGCGGCGGGCTGCACGGACTTGGTGATCGAGCGCTCACCGCGCTTGAGGGCGAACTGCGGCACCAGCGCCAGCAGCACCACCACCGCGACGAGCGGCACGAGCACGAGGCCCTCGCCGAGCGTGATGTCGCGCGAGACGACCTCGGGGCCGACGCGGTTGTGCATCGTGCGGATGAAGAGGCGCAGCGCGTAGACCGCGGCCATCCCGACGCCCGTGAAGGCGATGATCGAGATGACCAGCTGCGAGTGGAAGACGCCGAGCAGGATGAGGAACTCGCCGGCGAAGTTCGAGGAGCCGGGCATCGCCAGCGTCGCGAGCGTGACGATGAGGAACAGGCCCGCGAGGACAGGCGCGCGGAACGCGATGCCGCCCATGTCGCGGAGGTCCTCGGAGCCGCCGGCGCGGTCGGCGAGGTAGGCCACGATCACGAACGCCGGGGCGACGACGAGGCCGTGGTTGACGGCCTGCAGGATCGCGCCCTGGGCGCCGTCGCTGTTGAGCGCGAAGACGCCGAGGATGATGAAGCCGAGCTGGGCGATCGACGAGTACCCCAGCACGAGGCGGGTGCTCGTCGACGTGAACGCCAGCGCCGACCCGTACAGGATCGAGCACAGCGCGAGGATGAGCATCAGCGTCTGGAAGTGGGCGCTGGCGTCGGGGAAGATCGGCAGCACGACGCGGAGGAAGCCGTAGGCCGCGACCTTCGACAGCACGGCCGAGAAGACGGCCAGCACCGGCAGCGGCATGTTGCCGTAGCCGTCGGGCATCCAGCCGTGGAACGGGAACGCCGGCATCTTCACCAGGAACGCCGCGGCGAAGCACAGGAAGATCCACTCCTGCGAGCCCTTGCCCAGCGGCGAGGCCGCCAGGTCGCTGAACGCGAAGCTGATGTCGTTGCCCGTCTGCTGGGAGACGAGCACGCCCGTGGCGATCGCCGCCGCCAGCATCAGCAGCGAGCCGACCAGCGTGTAGATGAACAGCTTGGTGATCGCCGCGACGCGCGTGCCCTGCGGCCCCCAGATGCCCGTCAGGAACAGGAACGGGATCAGCATCAGGTCGAAGAACAGGACGAAGAGCGCCAGGTCCTGCGACATCAGCGCGCCCAGCACGGCGCTCTCCGCCAGGCCGAAGAAGAAGAAGAACTGCCCCGGGTTCGCCCATGTGCGGCGCGACGCCCACACGATGCACATCAGGAACACGAACGCGGCCATCGCGATCAGGAACAGGTTCAGGCCGTCGATGCCCAGCTTGTAGTGGATGCCCAGGGGCTTGATCCACATCTGGTCGGTGACGTCCTGCAGGCCCTTGGCGCCGCGGTCGAAGTCGGCGATCGCCCAGATGGTCCAGGCGAACGCGCCGAGCGCGCCGGCGATGGCGAGCGCGCGGGAGGCGACGCCGGGCAGGAACAGGCCGAGGAACGCCGCGGCGGCCGGCAGCCAGAGGGGGATGGAGAGGGGGAGGCTCACGAGGACTGGATGAGGAAGTACAGGATCACGCCGCCGGCGCCGACGAGCAGCAGGGCCGCGTAGGCCCGCAGGAAGCCGGACTGCATCGCGCGCACCGCGGCCGAGCCGGCGCGGACGAAGTTCGAGGTGCCGCCGACGAGCGCGCCGTTGACGAAGATCCGCTCGAACGTCTGCTGGCCGAAGCGGCCGAACCAGGCGAACGGGCGGACGACGACCAGGTCGATCAGCTCGTCGAAGTACCACTTGTTGAAGAGGAAGCGGTGCAGGCCCGGGACGCGCTCGCGCAGGCGCACGGCCAGCTCGCCCTCGGCCTTGCCCCACACCGTGTAGGCGATGAGGATGCCGAGCACGCCGAGGACGGCGCCGAGCACGAGGCCCAGGACCAGCAGGCCATTGCTCGGGTTGGCGACGACCGAGGAGCCGTGGAACGTGGGCTCCAGGAAGGTGTCGAACCAGGTGGTGGTCTTGGGGATCAGCACGATCCCGCCGACGGTCGCCAGCACGGCGAGCGTCCCCATCGCGACCTTCATCGGCAGCGCCCACTCGGCGATGTGGTGCTCGGGGCCGGGGAAGCCGACGTCGGTGTCCTCGACCTCGCCGTTGGCCGGGTTGGTCGGCTGCGGGGCGTGGTAGAGGTGGCCGTGCTCGAGCTCGCGGGCCTGCTCGACCGGCTCGCCCCAGAAGGCGCGGAAGATCATGCGCCAGGTGTAGATCGCGGTCATCAGCGCCACGAGGTAGCCGACGACGTAGA
>JAOPZP010000163.1 GCA_025964055.1 Conexibacter sp. | reverse complement strand
GGGCGCACGGGCGCCGACGAGCTCGCGGTCGTCATGCCCGGCGCCGACCTCGCCGGCGCCCGCGGCGTCGCCGAGCGCCTCGTCTCGATCCTGGAGCAGCAGGGCCCGGTCACCGTCTCGGCCGGCATCGCCGTCGACGGCGGGACCGCCCCGCTCGACGGCCTGCTCGCCGACGCCGCCGCGATCCTCGAGCGCGCCCGCCTCGCGGGCGGCGGCCGCGTCGGCGCTCCGGGACGCCTCCCGTCAGCCGAGCCCTCCCGTGGCGCGATCGGCGCGCTGGCCCTGGCGCTGTCGGAGCGCGACCGCGGAAGCGGCGAGCACGCCGAGAAGGTCGTCGCCCTGGCCGGCGCGGTCGCCCGCCGCCTGGGACTCGACGGTGAGGACGTCGAGCGCATCGCCGCCGCCGCGCTGCTGCACGACATCGGCAAGGTCGCCGTCCCGGACTCCATCCTGAGCAAGCCCGGCGCGCTCAACGACGAGGAGTGGCAGGTCGTGCGCGGCCACACGATCGTCGGCGAGCGCATCCTGCGGGCCGTGCCCGGCCTCGGCCCGGTCGCGCGCATCGTGCGCCACGGCCACGAGCGCGTCGACGGCACCGGCTACCCCGACGGCCTGCGCGGCGACGAGATCCCGGTCGGCAGCCGCATCGTGCTGGTCTGCGACGCCTACGACGCCATGACTTCCGACCGTCCGTACCGCGACGCGCTGACCCACGCGACCGCGGCCGCACAGCTGCGCGCCGGCGCCGGGACCCAGTTCGATCCCCGCGTCGTCGACGCGCTGCTGCAGTACCTCACCGACTGCCTCCCCGTCGACTACGCCGCGCGCGCCACGGATGCCGAGAGCGCCGCCGGCGCCGGCGCCGGCGCCGCCGCGCGCTGAGCCGCCCTACGCGGCGGGCGCCGCTCCCTGCAGCCGCTCCATCCCCGTCCAGCAGAACGCGAGCACCCGCTCGACGAGCACCTCGCGCGGCACCTCGGGATGCTCGCCCCACCAGTTGGCCAGCGCCTGGCACGCGCCCGACGTCAGCTGGCCGAACATCTCCACCTGCAGCGGATCGGCGTCCGGCGCGCCCGGCGGCATCAGGGCGGCGATCGCCTGCGCGGCCTGGGCCTGCAGCCGGTCGATCATCGGCGAGAGCTCCGGATCGGCGGCGTCGCGGAACAGCGCGCGCCACGCGTCGGGCCGCTCCTGGACCCAGCCGAAGAACGCGTCGACGCCGCTGCGCAGGCGCTCCTCACCGCTCGCGCCCCGGGCGGCGTTGGCCGCGAAGCGGTCAAACAGCTCGCCGGCGTGCTCGGTGAGCAGGGTCTCGTGCAGCTCGCGCTTGGACTCGAAGTGCTCGTAGATGAGGGCCTTGGAGGTCCCTGAAGCGTGGGCGATCTCGTCCAGCGACGAGCCGTGGTAGCCGTGCCGGGCGAAGACCTCCTGTGCGGCCGCGAGGATCTGCTCGCGCCGCTGGGCGGCGCTCAGCCGCCGGCGAGGTGGGGTGCGCTCGGCCACCACTCCAGCGTAGGGCCCGTTCCCCGTAGGGTGCCCTCCGTGGACTTCGACGCGGAGGGGTTCTACGACGGGCTCGACGACCAGGCGCGCGCCGAGCGGGAGGAACTCCTGGGCTGGCTCGTCGAGGAGGGCTTCTCCGAGGCCGAGCTGCGCCGGGCGCAGCGCCGCGGGCTGCTGCTGTTCCTGGCCGCCGAGCGCGAAGTCGGCGGCGAGGCGACCTACACCTTCGAGGACGTCGTGGCGCAGTCCGGCGCCGACCCCGAGCTGCTGGCCCGCCTGCGCCGTGGGAACGGCCTGCCGCAGCCCGAGCCCGGCGCTGTGGAGCTGACCGCGGTCGACCTCGAGGGAGCCCGTACCACTGAGCGCCTCCTCGCAATGGGCCTCAGCGAGGACCAGATGGCCTCCACCGGCCGCGTCCTGGGTCGCAGCCTCGCGACCGCCGCCGAGGCGATGCGGGCGCTCATGCTCGAGGTCGTGCTGGAGCCCGGCAACACCGAGCGCGAGCTGGCGCAGCGCTACGCCGCGGCGGTCAACGAGATCATGCCGCTGGTCGGCCCGCTCGTCCTCGGCCTGCTCAGCCAGCACCTGCGCAACATGGTCCAGGGCGAGGCGATCGGCGCCGCCGAGCGCCAGGCCGGGACGCTGCCGGGCGCGCGCGAGACGACGGTCGCCTTCGCCGACCTCGTCGGCTTCACGCGCCTGGGCGAGGAGATCGCGCCCGAGGACCTCGGCTCGGTCGCCGAGCGCCTGTTCTCGATCACCCGCGAGGTCGTCGAGCCGCCCGTGCGGCTGGTCAAGACGATCGGCGACGCGGTGATGCTGACCTCCAACGACGCGGCCGCGCTCGTCGAGACGGCGCTGAAGCTCGTCGCCGCCACCGACGCCGAGGGCGCCGATGGCGCCTTCCCGCAGGTGCGCGTCGGCGTGGCCTACGGCCTCGCGGTCCCCCGCGGCGGCGACGTCTTCGGCCGCGCGGTCAACCTGGCCAGCCGCGTCACGTCGATCGCCCGCGCGGGCAGCGTGCTGGCCACGCGCGACGTCCGCGACCACACCTCCGAGGACTTCTCGTGGTCGTCGGCGCGGGCGCGCCGGGTCAAGGGACTGCCGGATCCGGTGCCGCTGTACCGGGCACGACCGCTCGCGGCAGGTTCCTGACCACCGGCACCGCCAGCAGCGCCAGCGCGGAGGCGATCCCGATCGCGCTCATCCAGGCCAGCGTCGCGTGGATGCCGAGCGCCACGCTGACCGGACCGGCGACGATCACGCCGAGCGGCATCATCCCCGCGCTGGCGACGTAGTCGTAGCTGGAGACGCGCGAGATCGCGTCGCCGGGGATGTGCTCCTGCAGCGACGTCTCCCAGAGCGTGAAGAACGCCGACACGCCGATGGCCGCGAAGAACTCCACGGCGGCGATGGCCGCCAGCGGGAGGCCGCTGCCGATGATCACCGCCTGGCAGGAGGCGAGCGCGAGCCCGACGCCGGCCGCTCGCAGCGCGAAGCGCGGGCGCCAGCGCAGCAGCAGGAGGTCGGCGACGATCGAGCCGAGGCCGAAGGCCGCGGTGATCACCGCCCACGACGTCGCGCCGTCGAACTCGTCCTTCATCAGCACCGGCCCGAGGACCCAGATCGAGGGCAGCACGACGACGTGGTAGACGACTGTGGCCAGCAGGAACGACCAGACCCACGTGCGGGCGCGCACCTCGCGCCAGCCGCCGCGCAGGTCGGTCGCGAACGGCTCGGGGTCGCCGCGCGCGACCAGCCGCGGGCGCAGCGACAGCAGGCAGAGGACCGAGACGCCGAACGTCGCGGCGTCGGCGATCAGCGCGCCGCCCTCGCCCACGCCCGCCACCAGCAGCCCGGCGAGCACCGGCCCGACGATCGACCCGGTGGAGTACGACATCCCGCGCAGCGCGTTGGCCGGCTGCAGGTGGTGGGGCTCGGCGATCGTCTGTGGCAGCAGGCCGGTGAACGCCGGCGAGAAGAAGGCGTCGGCGGCGCCGAAGGCCGCGGTCAGCGCCGCCAGGTGCCAGACCTCGGCCGTGCCGGTGACCAGCAGGACGCCCGCGGCCGCCTGCGAGACGAGGCGCACGACGTCGGAGGCGATGAGGATCCGGCGCCGCTCGATGCGGTCGGCGACCACGCCGCCGATCAGCCCCAGGAAGATGAACGGCAGGAACCCCGCGGCGGCCACGATGCCCACGTCGGTCACCGACCCGCCGATCGACAGCACCGCGAACGGGAGCACGACCTGGGTCATGCGGTCCCCGACGACGGACAGGGCCTGTCCGAGGAACAGCAGCCGGAACTGCCGCTCCTCGCGGAGCACCGCGGGCAGCACGGGGCGCCTAGGAGGCGGCCATCAAGCGCTCGAGCACGTCGGCGTCGACGTCGAAGTTCGCGTGCACCGCGTCGACGTCGTCGTTGTCCTCGAGGTTGTCGATGAGGCGCAGCAGCTTGCCCGCCGTGTCCTCGTCGACCGGGACGAGCACCTTCGGGCGCTGGGTGACCTCGGCGTTGACGATCTCCACCTCGGCGTCCTCGAGCGCCTTGCGCACGGCGGTGAGGTCCGACGGCTCGGTGACGATCTCCCAGCTGTCGTCCTCGCGCGCGATGTCCTCGGCGCCCGCGTCGATGGC
The DNA here is from genome assembly GCA_025964055.1 of Conexibacter sp. Classification (GTDB taxonomy): domain Bacteria; phylum Actinomycetota; class Thermoleophilia; order Solirubrobacterales; family Solirubrobacteraceae; genus Baekduia. The sequence goes on along the minus strand of JAOPZP010000163.1, from coordinate 245 downwards.
GACCATCAGGTCGTCCTCGCCGTAGCGCTCGCCGTCGACGACGATCACGCCCTTCTTGTCGAAGTTGTAGGCCACCGAGCCGGGCTCGCCGAGCGAGCCGTTGGCCTTGCTCAGCGCATGGCGCACGTCGGCGCCGGTGCGGTTGCGGTTGTCGGTGACGGCCTCGATGAGCAGCGCGACGCCGCCGGGGCCGTAGCCCTCGTAGAGGATCGTCTCCAGCGCGGCCGCGTCGGCGCCCGCGCCGG
>JAOPZP010000131.1 GCA_025964055.1 Conexibacter sp. | reverse complement strand
TCGGCGCGGTCTCGCTCGTGCTGCTCGCCGTCTTCGCCGCCATCGAGCAGCGCTCGGCGGCGCCGCTCGTCCCGTTCTCGATCTTCAAGCTGCGCAGCCTCCGCGGCTCCAACGTGGTCGGGCTGCTGATCGGCATGTCGCTGTTCGCCATGTTCTTCTTCATCTCGCTCTACCTGCAGCAGGTGCTGCACTACAGCGCGCTGAAGACCGGCTTCGCCTACCTGCCGCTCGCGCTGTTCATCATCTTCTCGGCGGGCGCCGCATCCCAGCTGGTGACCAAGGTGGGGTTCAAGCCCACGCTCATCGTCGGGCTGCTGTTCGTGGCCGCCGGGCTGTTCTGGTTCGCGCAGGTCTCCCCCGGCGGCTCCTACCTCGGCGACGTGCTCTTCCCGTCGCTGCTGGCGGCCATCGGCCTCGGCCTCGCCTTCGTGCCGGTGACCATCGGGGCGGTGACCGGCACCAAGCCCGACGAGGCGGGGCTCGCGTCGGGCCTGATCAACACGTCCCAGCAGGTCGGGGGCGCGCTCGGGCTGGCGATCCTCTCCTCGATCGCCAACAGCCGCACCGACAGCGTGCTCTCGAGCGGTGAGCGCAATCCGGCCGTCGCGCTGACCGAGGGATTCCAGACGGCGTTCCTGGTCGGCACCGGCTTCGCGCTGACCGGCGCGCTGCTGGCCGCGATCCTGATCTCCTCGCGCGACAGCCGCGAGCAGGTCGAGGCGGCCCGCCGCGGCGACGGCGAGAACGAGACGGTCCCGATCGCCGCCTGAGGCGACCGGCCAGGCCGCGCCCTACGCCACCGGCTCGCGTGGTCGCCAGCCGTCCCGCGCGCGGTCGAAGGCGTCCCAGTCGATCGGCGTCGGCGGGTCGGTGTCGGGGCCGTCGCCCCCGCCGCCGCCGCCGTCGTCGTCCCAGCCGTCGTCGTCGCCGCGGCGCCGGGCGACCCAGGCGGCCAGGCACAGCGCCTCGACCCCGCAGATCACGAACGCGCCGGCCATCCCGTCCTGGCCTTCCAGCAGCGCCTCGCCGGCCAGCACGTACAGGCAGATCGAGAGCCCGACCAGCGTCCGGGCCAGGCGCTCATGGGCCCTGGGGGCGGGCACTCCCAGGAACGCCCGTGCCACTGAGAGCACCAGCGCAATCGCCACGACGGCCTTGATCTCGAGCGGCAGCGCGCTCACCACCCGGAGGCTACCCCGAACGGCCGCTCACGCAAAGTGGTCCGGCGCCCGGGGCAGGCGCCGGACCGGACCTACAGGACCTTCAGCTCTTCGGTGATGTCGGCGACCGATCCCTTGGCGTCGCCGAAGAGCATGCTGGTCTTCGGGTTGACGAACAGGGGGTTGTCGATGCCCGCGTAGCCCGAGCTCATCGAGCGCTTGAGCACGATGACGCTGGCGGACTCGTCGACGTTGAGGATCGGCATCCCGTAGATCGGCGAGTCGGACTTGTTGCGCGCGTCGGGGTTGGTGACGTCGTTGGCGCCGATGACCAGGGCGACATCGGTGCGGCTGAACTCGCCGTTGATGTCGTCCATCTCGCGCAGCTGGTCGTAGGGCACGTCGGCCTCGGCCAGCAGGACGTTCATGTGCCCGGGCATGCGCCCGGCGACCGGGTGGATCGCGTACTTGACCTCGACGCCCTTGGCCTCCAGCAGCTTGGCCATCTCCCGGACGGCGTGCTGAGCCTGGCTGACGGCCATGCCGTAGCCGGGGACGACCACGACCAGGCGGGCGTAGGCCATCTGGATCGCCACGTCGGCGGCGCTGGTGGAGCGCACGGTGCCGCCCGAGGCGCTCGTCGCGCCGGCGGCGGCCTCGATGGTCCCGCCGAACCCACCGGCGATGACCGACGTGATCGAGCGGTTCATCGCGATCGCCATCTGCTGCGTGAGCAGGGTGCCGGACGCGCCGACGATCATGCCGGCGACGATCAGCGCCGTGTTGTCGAGCGCGACGCCGGTCGCCGCGGCCGACAGCCCGGTGAAGGCGTTGAGCAGCGAGATGACGACGGGCATGTCGGCGCCGCCGATCGGCAGCACCAGGAAGATCCCCAGCAGCCCCGCGCTGACCAGCAGCGCGATCATCAGGAGCTCGTTGTCGGAGCCCGCGACGATCGCCGTGCCGCAGGCCACCGCGATCGCGCCCAGCGCGACGTTGATCATGCTCTGGATCTGCGCGCTGCCGATGACCTTCGAGCCGCCGTCGATCAGCTCCTGCAGCTTGCCGAAGGCGACGTTGGAGCCCCAGAAGGAGACGGAGCCGACGATCGCGGCGAACACGCTGAAGATCGCGACGTAGGTCGGGACGTCGGCGAACCCGTGCGAATCCCGGAACTCCACCCACGCGATCAGCGCGACCGCGCCGCCGCCGACGCCGTTGAACAGCGCGACCATCTGCGGCATCTGGGTCATCTTGACCTGGCGGGCCGCGGGCACGCCCACGGCGGTGCCGATCGCGACGCCGAGGACGATCAACACGATGTTGCTGACGTGCGGGACCAGCAGGGTCGCGATCACCGCGACGCCCATGCCCACCGCGGCGATGCGGTTGCCGCGCACCGCGGTCTTCGGGCCGGTGAGCCCGCTCAACCCGTAGATGAACAGGCCGAAGGCGATGATGTAGAGGATCGAGCGGAAGCTCGGATCCGTGACGAAGGAGGCGATCACGCCGTGCCCTCCTCGGGAGCGTCGGCTTCGACGAGCTCCTTGGGCTTGGCCTTGAACATCTCGAGCATCCGGTCGGTGACGAGGAAGCCGCCGACGACGTTGATCGTGCCGAAGGCGACGGCGATCACCAGCAGGATCTTGTTCAGCGCGCCGTCGGCCAGGCCCTCGACCAGCAGCAGGATGCCGCCGAGCACGACGATGCCATGGATGGCGTTGGTGCCCGACATCAGCGGCGTGTGCAGCGTGTTGGGGACCTTGGAGATCACGGCGTAGCCGACGAAGCCGGCCAGCACGAGGATCGCGAGGTTCGTGACCAGCATGGCTTAGAGCACCTCTCCGTTCTTGACGACGCAGGCGCCGGCGACGATCTCGTCCTCGAAGTCCGGCGCCAGCGCCCCGGACTCGTCGTCGGCCAGCAGCTCCAGCAGGGCCTGCAGGTTGCGCGCGTAGAGCGCGCTCGCGTGCTCGGGCATCGTCGCCGGCAGGTTTAGCGGCGAGACGATCGTGACGTTGTGCTTGACGACGGTCTGGCCGGGCTCGGTCAGCTCGCAGTTGCCGCCGGTCTCGCCCGCGAGGTCGACGATCACGCTGCCGGGCTTCATGCCCTCCACGGCCTCGGCCGTGACCAGCCGCGGCGCCGGGCGCCCCGGCACCAGCGCGGTGGTGATGACCACGTCGAAGCCCTTGGTCGCGTCGGTCAGCGCTTGCTGCTGGCGCGCCTTCTCGTCGTCGGTGAGCTCGCGGGCGTAGCCGCCCTCGCCGGCCGCCTCGATCCCGAGGTCCAGCCACTTCGCGCCGAGCGACTCGACCTGCTCGGCCGTCTCGGGCCGCACGTCGTAGCCGGTGGTCTGGGCGCCGAGACGGCGCGCGGTGGCCAGCGCCTGCAGCCCGGCGACGCCGATGCCGAGGACCAGGACCTTGGCCGGCGGGACGGTGCCCGCGGCGGTCATGAGCATCGGGTAGAAGCGCGTCGACTCCGTCGCGCCGAGCAGCGCCGCCTTGTACCCCGATACGTTGGACTGACTCGAGAGCCCGTCCATCGCCTGCGCCCGCGAGATCCGCGGGATCGCCTCGACGGCGAACGCGGTCGCGCCGGTCGCCGCGATCGCCTGCAGCCCGTCCGGGTTGCCGCGCGGGTTCAAGAACCCGATCAGCGTCGTCGAGCCGCCGATGCGGCCGAGTTCCTCCGCGGACGGGGCCGCGACCTTGACGACGACCTCGGCGCCCCAGGGATCGCCGATCGTCGCGCCGGCGTCGGTGTAGAGCTCGTCGGGGACCAGCGCGGCCTGCCCGGCCCCGCCCTCCACGACGATCTCATGACCCTTGCCGACGAGCTTGCGCACGACCTCGGGCACGAGCGCGACACGCCGCTCGTCCTCGGCCGATTCCTTCGGGACGCCGATCTTCATAAGAGCGGCGGACCCTATACGAGCAGGAGTTCGGTGCGACGTGTGGTGCGCCACACCGCACAGGCTCGTGGCGAATGGCTCAGCAGCGCCCGGGCCGGCGGTGGGAGACCGAGACCGGGAGGCGGCGCCCGCTCAGCGCGACGGTGGCGTCGACGGAGGCCAGGACGCGGCTGCCGGCGTCGGTGCGCGTGAACTGGAACGCACCGCCGGTGCGCTGGAGGCTGCGCAGCGCGCGCGCCGCCCGCGCGTCGCCGCGGCCCATGGCGCGCTCCGCCTCGAGCGCCAGCGCGGTCGAGTTGGCCTCGTTGCGGTCGCGCCGCCCCAGGGCGAACCCGCCGGCGGCGGTGCGCTGGGCCAGCATCCAGCGGAGGCCCGCGCGCAGCGTGCCGTTGCGCGCGCTGGTGCCGGCGGCGCGCGCGGCGAGGATCGCCATCGCGGTGCTCGTGACGTCGTCGGCGCGGCCGCCGGACCGCGACACGTCGAAGTTCCAGCCGCCGGACCCGCGGGCGCCGAGCAGCACGCGCACCGAGCGCGCCGACGGACCGGCGCGCAGCGCGTGCACGGCGAGCATCCCGAGCGTCTGGTCGAAGATCGTCGAGCCGTAGCGACCGGCGCGCCCGTAGCGCTGCAGGCGGCCGAGGAGGTCGAGCCGGCCGGCGCCGCAGCGCGGGTTGCCCACGTCGGAGGCGACCAGGGCCAGGATCGTCTTGCCGGTCGCGCCGGCGGTCTGGGCGTAGCCGTTGGCGCCGGCGCGCA
>JAOPZP010000113.1 GCA_025964055.1 Conexibacter sp. | reverse complement strand
GCCGCGACGCGTTGGCCGCGAAGCTCGCCGGGGCGATCTCCGGGCGCTGATCACCCACCGTCGGTCGGAGATCGTTCCCACCGCGGGGCCAGAACGCGAGCGCTGAGCGGACTGCACTTGACAGAGTGTGTCCCGGGCCCGTCAGATTCGGGACGAAGTTGGTGATGTCCGGGGCCTGCGGCCCGCCTTACGCTCGCGGTCATGGAGAGTAGTCCGTCGGTGGTGTCCCTCCGGGGCGTCACCAAGCGCTTTGACGACGTCGCGGCCGTCGACCGCCTGGACCTGGACATCCGCGACGGCGAGTTCCTGGCGCTGCTGGGGCCGTCGGGTTGTGGCAAGACGACGACGCTGCGGATGATCGCCGGCTTCGAGCAGCCGACCAGCGGCGAGATCATGGTGCTGGGCGCGCCGTGCACCGCCGTGCAGCCGCATCGCCGGCCGGTCAACACGGTGTTCCAGGACTACGCGCTGTTCCCGCACCTCTCGGTGGCGGGCAACGTCGGCTACGGCCTCAAGGCCAAGAAGATGCCGAAGGCGCAGATCCGCGAGAAGGCCGGTGCGATGCTCGAGCGGGTCGGGCTCGACGGCTTCGGCGACCGCGACATCACGTCGCTGTCGGGCGGTCAGCGCCAGCGCGTCGCGCTGGCCCGCGCGCTGGTCTGCGAGCCGCGCGTGCTGCTGCTCGACGAGCCGCTGGGCGCCCTCGACCTCAAGCTCCGCCACCAGATGCAGACGCTCCTGGTCGAGCTGTGCAAGACGATCGGCATCACCTTCTGCCACGTCACGCACGACCAGGAGGAGGCGCTGGCGATGTCGGACCGCATCGCGGTCATGAACGACGGGCTGCTGGAGCAGTTCTCCACGCCCGCCGAGCTCTACCACCAGCCCGCGACGGCGTTCGTGGCCAACTTCATCGGCGAGAACAACCTGATCGGGGCGCGCCACGACGGCGGCGGCGCGACCGTGCTCGGGCGGCGCGTGCCGTTCGAAGCGGCCGCCGCCGAGGTGCCGCAGGGCGACGTCACGCTCGCGGTCCGGCCCGAGTGCCTGCAGGTCGGCGACGGCACGGCCGACGGTGGTCTGGCCGCCGTGGTGGACCAGGCGATCTTCATGGGCTCGGAGACGCGCCTGGTCGCGCACCTCGACGACGGGACGCGCGTCATGGCGCGCCTGGCGCCCGACGCCTTCTCCCGCCACGGGCGCGGTGACCGGATCACGCTGACGTGGCTCGCGCACGAGGCCCGCGCGTTCCCGCGATGACGCGCGGTCGGACGCTGCTGGCCCGCGGGGCGCTGACGCTGCCCGGCGCGCTGTGGACGCTGCTGCTCGTCGTGCTGCCGCTCGGCGTCCTGTTCCTGTACTCCTTCTACACCGCGGGCTTCTTCGAGATCGACCACACGCTCTCGCTGCACAACTACCGCAACCTCTTCTCGGACCCGGTCTTCCCGAAGGTGCTGTGGCGGACGGTCCGCGTGGCGGTCGTCGTGACGCTGGCCTGCGCGCTGATCGGGTTCCCGATCGCCCTGCGGCTCGCGCGGGCGGGGCCGCGCGCGCGGGTGCTCGGCACGCTGGCGCTGATGGTCCCTCTGTGGTCCAACTACCTGGTGAAGATCTACTCGTGGAAGGCCGTGCTCGGGACCAACGGCGCGATCAACTACGTGTTGGAGAAGATCGGGCTGATCTCGCACCCGCTCGGCTTCCTGCTCTACGACACCAACGCGGTCGCGATCGCGCTCACCTCCGCGCTGCTGCCGTTCATGGTGCTGCCGATCCTCACGGCGCTCGAGCGCATCCCGCCGTCGATGACGGAGGCGGCCACCGACCTGTACTCCAGCCCGCGGCGCGCGTTCTGGACCGTCACGCTGCCGCTCGCGCGGCGCGGCATCCTCGCGGGCGCCTCGTTCGTGCTCGTCATGAGCATGGGCGACATCATCGCCTCCGACCAGCTCGGCGGTCCGTCCGGGCTGCTCGTCGGCCGGCTGATCTTCAACCAGTTCGGCGCTTCGGACGACTGGCCGGCGGGCGCGGCGATGTCCTACGCCCTGATCGCGGTGATGCTGCTGCTGCTGTTCCTCACCGCCCGGCTGGCGGGCCTCGGGACGCGGGAGCGGATGACGCTCACCGGCGGCGACGCGCGGCTCGAGGCATGAGCGCGCGCCTGGGCACCTGGTGCATGCGCGCGGTCGTCGCCTTCGGCTTCGCGCTGCTCTACGTGCCGTTCCTGGTGATCCTGCTGCTGTCGTTCAACGACTCGCCGGCGCCGACGCTGCCGTTCAAGGGCTTCACGCTGCACTGGTACTCCGTGCTGCTGCACGACGACGCGCTGCGCACGGCGCTGGGCAACACCATGAAGATCGGCCTGGCGGCGACGATCGTCTCGACGGCGTTCGGGACGCTCATCGCGGTCGGCCTCCGGCACGCCGACTTCCGCGGGCGCGGCCTCTACGAGCTGCTGCTGAGCCTCCCCTTCCTGCTGCCGGAGGTGACGGTCGGCGTGGCGACCGTGACGGCGCTCGACGCGGCCGGCGTCACGCTCTCGCTGACGACGATCCTGATCGCGCACGTGCTCGTGACGCTGGTCGTCGCGGAGCGGACGATCGCCGTCCGCCTCAGCCAGATCCCGCCGTCCTGGGAGGAGGCGTCGCGCGACCTCGGGCGCTCGCCGGTGGCGACGTTCTTCCTCGTCGTGCTCCCGAACCTCCGCGGCGCGCTGATCTCCGCCGCGCTGCTGACGTTCACGGTGTCTTTCGATCAGACGATCATCACGAGCCTGGTCGCGGGCAACCAGACGACGCTGCCGACGTTCGTCTTCGCGCAGGTCCGGCGCGGCTTCACGCCCGAGCTCAACAGCATCGCCGCGCTGTTCTTGGTCGTCTCCTCCGCGCTGGGGGTCCTGCTGTGGCTCAACATGAGCCGCGGCGCGAAGACGGCGCCGGTGCCCGACGAGGCGACGGCATGAGGTCCCCGCTGCGCAGCCGGCGCTGGTTCGCCGGCGACGACGAGGTCGCGCTGGCCAACCGCGCCGC
>JAOPZP010000060.1 GCA_025964055.1 Conexibacter sp. | reverse complement strand
GCACGCGATGGCCAACAACTACAACGGGCAGCCGCGGCCGCCCGTCGTCTTCGTCTCGAACGGCAACGCCCGTGCGGTCGTGCGGCGCGAGACCTACGAGGACCTGACGCGGAGGGACCTGGATGCCTGAGCCCGAGCCCTTCCGGATCGGCCTGCTCGGCCGCGGCACCGTCGGGGCCGCGTTCGCCGAGCTCGTCGCCGAGCGCGCCGACCACGTCGCCAACGTGACCGGGCTGCGCCCCGAGATCTCCGGCGTCCTGCGCCGCAGCGAGGGCGACTTCGACGAGATCCTCGCCGGCAGCGACCTCGTCGTCGAGCTGATGGGCGGCCTGGAGCCCGCGCGCGACTACGTGCTGCGCGCCATGGCCGCGGGCAAGCACGTCGTCACCGCCAACAAGCAGCTGCTGGCCGAGCACGGCGAGGAGCTGTGGGCCGCGGCGCGCCGACATGGTGTCCAACTGCGCTTCGAGGCCGCGGTCGGTGGCGTCGTGCCGGTCGTCCGCGTGCTGCAGGAGTCGCTGGCCGGCGCCCACGTCGAGCGCATCCACGGCATCGTCAACGGCACCACCAACTTCATCCTCAGCCGCATGGCCGAGACGGGCGCTCCCTACGCCGACGCGCTCGCCGAGGCCCAGCGGCTCGGCTACGCCGAGGCCGACCCGACCGACGACGTCACCGGCAAGGACGCCGCCGCCAAGATGGCGATCCTCGCGCGCCTGGCCTTCGACACGCCCGTCAGCCTCGACGAGATCCCCTACGAGGGCATCGAGCACCTGACCGCCGACGACATGGAGTACGCCCGCGAGCTCGGCCTCGGCCTCAAGCTCATCGGCACCGCCGAGCGCGTGGACGGCGGCCTCAGCGTCCGCGTCCACCCGGCGTTCCTCTACGGCGCGCACCCGCTCGCGTCGATCAACGGCCCGTTCAACGCGGTGACGATCGAGTCGCCGGCGATCACCGAGATCACGCTCAGCGGTCCGGGCGCGGGTGGCCCGCAGACGGCCAGCGCGGTGCTGGGCGACGTCATCAGCGCGATGATCCCGCCGGCCTCGACGCCCGAGCCGAGCGAGCGCCTGGAGCTCATCTCCGACGTCAAGGGCGCGTTCTACCTGCACGTCGACGTGGCCGACGAGCCCGGCGTCCTGGCCCAACTCGCCCAGATCCTGGGGCTGCAGGGCATCAGCGTGAAGTCCTTCGTGCAGAAGGGGCTGGGCGCCGACGCCCGCCTCGTGATGGTCCTGCATCCCGTGCTCGAGTCCCAGCTGTTCGCGGCAGTGGAGCTCATCGCCGGCCTGGAGTTCGTCCGGGCCCGGCCGCGCGCGATCCGCGTCATCGACGAGGAGTTCTAGAACCCTGTGCCCGGCCTGATCGAGCGCTACCGCGACCACCTCCCCTTCGCGCCGGGCGACCCCGTCGTCTCGCTGCAGGAGGGATCGACGCCCCTGGTGCCGGCCCCGAAGCTGGGCGACCGCGTCGGCGCCGAGGTCTTCTTGAAGATCGAGGGCGCCAACCCGACCGGCTCGTTCAAGGACCGCGGCATGACCTGCGCGGTCTCCGACGCCGTGCGCAACGGCGCCGAGGCGGTGCTGTGCGCGTCGACCGGCAACACCGCCGCGTCGCTGGCGGCCTACGCCGCGCGCGCCGGCCTGCGCGGAGCGGTGATCGTCCCCGAGGGCAAGATCGCGACGGGCAAGCTCGCCCAGGCGCTGATGCACGGCGCGCGCGTCATCGCCCTGCGCGGGAACTTCGACGTCGCGCTGAAGCTCGTGCGCGAGGTGTGCGACCGGCAGCCGATCGCGCTGGTCAACAGCGTCAACCCGTTCCGCATCGAGGGCCAGAAGACGGCGGCGTTCGAGATCCACGAGGAGATCGGCTCGATCGACGCGCTGTGCATCCCGGTCGGCAACGCGGGCAACGTCACCGCCTACTGGAAGGGCTTCCAGGAGGTGGGGGAGGCGCCGCGGATGCTGGGCTTCCAGGCCGAGGGGGCGGCGCCGCTCGTGCTCGGCCACCCGGTCGAGGAGCCCGAGACGATCGCCAGCGCGATCCGGATCGGCAACCCGGCGCGGTGGGAGGAGGCGATGGCGGCGATGACGACGTCGCGCGGCCACGTGCGCGCGGTCAGCGACGCGGAGATCCTCGACGCCTACCGCTTCCTGGCCGCCGGCGAGGGCGTGTTCTGCGAGCCGGCCAGCGCGGCGTCGGTGGCGGGGTTGATGAAGTACGGCGCGCCCGAGGGCGTCGACCGCATCGTGTGCGTCCTGACCGGCCACGGTCTGAAGGATCCGCAGACGGCGCTCATGCAGGCCGGGTCGGTGGTGCCGTGCGAGCCAGACCTTGGCGCAGTCGAGCAGGCAGTGCTGGGCTAGCGGCGACCGCCGCCGGCTCGACAACGCGACGCCGTCGAGCAGGCAGTGCTGGGCTAGCCCGCGCCGCGGGTCGTGCGCGCCGGGTAGGGTCCGGCGCTCATGGAGCGCCGCCGCCTCGTTCGCGTCCCTGCATCCTCGGCGAACCTGGGCCCGGGCTTCGACTCGTTCGCCGCGGCGCTGGCGCTGCACACCGAGATCGAGGTCGTCGAGACCGGGCGGTTCGCGGTGGTCACCGACCTCGCGATCGCCACCGATCGGCGCAACCTCGTGGTCCGCGGCTTCGAGCGCCTCCATCCGCCGGACGCGTTCGAGTTCCGGATCCGCTCGTCGATCCCGCTGTCGGGCGGCCTGGGGACGAGCGCCGCGGCGTACGTCGGCGGCCTGATGGCCGCCGATCACCTCTTCGAGCTCGACGCCGACATCTTCGGCCTGGCGTGCGAGCTGGAGGGCCATCCCGACAACGTCGGCGCCGCACTGCACGGCGGCTTCGTCATCTGCGCCGACGGCTCGCTGACCCGCTTCGACGCGCCCGCCGGCCTCGAGGCGATCCTCGTCGTGCCCCACGAGCCGGTGCGCACCCGCGAGGCCCGCGCAGCCCTGCCCAAGACGGTGCCGATGGCCGACGCGGTGGCGAACGTCGCCCACGCCTCGCTGCTCGTGCTGGGCCTGTCGCGCGGCGACTGGGACCTCGTCGGCCGCGGCCTGGTCGATCGCCTGCACCAGCCCTACCGCGCCCACCTGTTCCCACGGTCGATGGAGATCGTCGAGCGCGCCCCGGCCCTCGGCGCGCTGGGGGCGACGATCTCGGGGGCGGGACCGACGGTGCTGGTCTGGTGCCACTACGAGCAGACGGGTGGGGTGCTGGAGGCGCTGCGGCGCGAGGTGGGGGAGTGGGCGCGGGTGCTGCGGGCGCCGTTCGAGCCGCACGGGGCGGATGTCAGGGAGCTGTAGGGGTTGGTGGGTGGCTGGCGCTTAGGGCGGGCGTCGGTCGTGCTGCGGGGCGTGGTTCGGGGCAGTGACGAGCGCGTCTGTTGCGGGGGCCGGCGCTGTCGGTCCTCCGCGAGCGCCGAGGCCGCGGGGCGTCGAAACGGCTCGCGGAGGACAGGCCCGGGGCGGTGCCGGGAGCAGTCGCGGACGCCAGCGCGGGCACCATCAAC
>JAOPZP010000015.1 GCA_025964055.1 Conexibacter sp. | reverse complement strand
CCTTCGCCGCCGCGGCCGCCGCCGCCCGGCCGGTCGCGATCGCCTCGTCCTGCACGGCGCGCAGCGCCACGATGCCGGACTCCGCCAGGCGCAGCAGCTCGTCGAGGTGCGCGCGGCTCAGCGGCGTGCGCTCCGCGGTGGCCTGGACCTCGACGAGCCCGCCCTCGCCGGTCATCACGACATTGGCGTCGACCTCGGCCGACGAGTCCTCGGGGTAGTCGAGGTCCAGCAGCGGCACGCCGGCGACGATCCCGCACGACACGGCGGCGATCGAGCCGGTCAGCGGCGAGCGCGCGATCCGCCCCGAGGCGACGAGCGTGTCCGCCGCGAGCGCGAGCGCGACGTAGGCGCCCGTGATCGACGCGGTGCGCGTCCCGCCGTCGGCCTGCAGCACGTCGCAGTCGAGGTAGATGGAGTTCTCGCCCAGCGCCGCGAAGTCGACCACGGCGCGCAGCGAGCGGCCGATCAGGCGCTGGATCTCGACGGTCCGCCCGTCGGGCCGGCCCGTGGTGCTGTCGCGCTGCTTGCGCTCGCCGGTCGAGGCCGGGAGCATCCCGTACTCGGCCGTGACCCAGCCCAGGCCGGACCTGGCCCGCCAGCGCGGGACGCTCTCCTGGACCGAGGCGGTGCAGATCACCCGGGTCTCGCCCATGCTGATCAGCGCCGAGCCGGTCGCCGTGCGCACGAAGCCGGGCTCGATGGCGACCGGGCGCAGGCCGGAGGCCGGACGGTCGTAGGAGCGGGTCAGCGTCGCGGCCACGCGGGCACCTCGGTGGTGATCGGCATCGGCGCGAGGTCGACGCGCTCGACCTCGGTCAGGGGCATCTGCAGGAAGCGCGTCCCGAGCGCCCGGAACGCCGCCTCGTCGCCCGTGCACAGGAAGGAGTAGGTGCCCTCGCCGGTGCGCTGCGAGCCCAGGCCGCGGGCGCCGAGCGCGTGCTCGGCCTGGCGCGCCAGCGCGGCGCCGGAGGTCACGATCGTCACCGAGCGCCCGAGCATCCGCTGCAGCATCGGGCGCACGAGCGGGTAGTGCGTGCAGCCCAGGATCACCGTGTCGACCCCGGCCTGCACCAGCGGCGCGCAGTAGCCGCGCACGACGTCCTCGAGCTCGTGGGTGAACAGCTCGCCGCCGGGCGGGTCCTGGATCAGCGGCGCGAGGTCGGGGCACGCGACGGCGACGAGGTCGACGTGGGGGTCGACGGCGGCCACGGCGCGCTCGTAGGCGCCGCTGGCGACGGTGGCCGGCGTCGCCAGCAGGCCGATGCGACCGCTGTGGGTCACCGCGACCGCCTGGGCGGCCTCGGGCCGCACGACGCCGATGACGTCGACGCCCAGCGTGGTCTCCAGCATCCGGCGCTGCAGCGCGGGCAGCGCGGCGGCGGTCATCGAGTTGCAGGCCACGACCAGCAGCTTGGCGCGCCGCGCGACGAGCTCCTCGGCGATGTCCATCCCGAAGCGCTCGAGCTCCTCGGGGCTGCGCTCGCCGTAGGGGAAGCGGGCGTCGTCGCCCAGGTAGACGAAGTCCTCCTGGGGGAGCGTCACGAGCAGCTCGTGCAGCACGGTGAGCCCGCCGACGCCCGAGTCGAAGACGGCGATGGGACGATCGCGGGGATCGATGGCGGGCACGCGCCCATCGTAGGCGCCGCGCCCGCCGCCGCGCACTAGCCCTTGGCCTTGGGCGGGTCGCCGACGCCGTTGATCGAGTCCTTCAGCTTGCCGACGATCGTCTTGCCGAAGTCCGGGCCCGAGGACTTCATCGCGACGACCGCCGCCATGATCCCGGCGATGAGCAGGATCAGGCCGATGTACTCGACCGTCCCCTGCCCCTCCTGCCCGCGGGCCAGCGCGCGGTGGGCGCGGCGCAGCTCGTGATGGACGGTCGCGTGAGCGCAACCCATGGCGCGGTACATACGTCTCCTCCAGGTGAGGTCGATGAAACGAGGTGACCGCGATGCTGAGCCGGAGCGTGTGACGGATCTACGCGCCTTCGTGCCGATCCTGTGCAGCGCCGGTGTCGGAGGGCATTGGTATGGTCCGCTCCGGCGCCACTCTCGAGGCGCCTTCTCGTCATGAAGGGTCTTCCCCGCCGCATTCCGTTCCGCCGGCGCCCGTCCGACCCGGTCTCCCCCGAGACGCAGCCGACGATCGTCGCGCCCCAGCAGGCGCCGCCGCCGTCCGAGCCGCTGCCCGCGGGCCTGGCCCCCGAGGACGTCGCACCGAGCCGCCCCAGCTTCCGTGACCGCGGCCGGCTGCGCCGCCGCCTGCGCTACCTGCGCCGCGTCCGCGAGCTCGGTTTCCGGGACCTCGGCGGCCTCGTCTTCGACCTGCACCGCTTCGGCCGCCGCAACGACGAGCTGGTGCTCGGCAAGCTCGCCGCGCTCGACGCCGTCGACCGCGAGCTGCGCGCCATCGAGCGCGTCCTCGACGAGCGCCGCGACATCATCGAGCTGCGTGAGCCCGGCATCGCCGCCTGCCCGCGCTGCGGCGCGCTGCACGGCAGCGATGCGCGCTTCTGCCCCCAGTGCGGCACCCAGTTCAGCGGTCCGCTGGCGATGGTCGAGGTTGGCGGGACCACCGTGCCGCCGCCCGAGGCGGTCACGGTCCCGCAGCCCGCCACGACGCCCGTGCCGGCGGCGCCCGCCGCCACCGATCCCGTCAGCGCCGCCGAGCTCGGCGCGACGCCCG
>JAOPZP010000534.1 GCA_025964055.1 Conexibacter sp. | reverse complement strand
GAGGACAGGTCGGCGCGGGCCTGGGCGAGCGCGACGTCGGCGTCGGCCGTGTCGATCTTGGCCAGCAGCTGACCGGTGGTCACGTGCTGGCCGGCCTTGACGTACACCTTGGTCACCCGGCCGGAGGCGCCGAAGCTCATCTCGGTCTGGTTGGCGGGCGACAGGTTGCCGCTGCCCGAGACCGTCGACTGCACCACCCCCTTGGCGACCGTGACGGTGCGCTCGCGGACGGTGGAGCCCGGCGAGTCGGTCCCCACGACGAGCAGGGCGGCGATCACGGCGCCCGTGGCGAGCGCGCCGAGACCGAGGGTGAGCGGGGACAGGAGACGACGTGGCGGCCGGGGCATACAGGACGACCTTGGCGCCGGGCGGTGAGCAGCCGCTAAGCGCGGTGTGAGAGACGACGAAGAAGTTGGCGCCGCCGCCGACTTACGGACTTCTTCGCCCGCGCTTGGCCGGCGTTTCGGTTCGTCGGGCTCACTCCTGACCCATGTCCCGCCTCGCCACGCCTGTGTCCGTCCTCGCCCTCCTCGGCACGACCGCCGCCCTCGCCGCCTGCGGCGGCTCGTCGAGCGCCTCCTCCGCCGGAGGCACCGGCACGACCGCCGCCGGCGCGCAGGGCGCCACGATGGCCAAGTTCCAGCAGTGCCTGAAGGACCAGGGCGTCCAGCTGCCCCAGCGGCCGCCGGGCGGCGGCAACGGCGGCGGTCCGCCCGTGGGCGCCGACGGTCAGCCCCGGACGGGCACGAACGGCACGCCGCCGGCCGGCGGCGGGTTCCGCGGCGACCCCAAGGCCCAGAAGGCCATGCAGGCCTGCGCGAAGTACCGGCCGCAGGGCGCGTTCCGCGGCGGGAACGGCGCCGGTGGTGGTCCGCAGCAGAGCATCGCGGCGTTCACCCCCTACCTCACGTGCCTGAAGAGCGCCGGCCTCGACGTCAAGGTCACCGACGGCTTCAACGCGCTGCGCAACCTCAAGCGCGACGACCCCAAGGTCCAGGCCGCGCTTAAGGCCTGCCAGTCCAAGATCCCGCAGCGGCCACAGGGCGCGCCGAGCCAGACGACTCCGAGCAGCACCACCGCGCAGCAGTCCTGAGCTCCAGCTAGCGTCCCGTCCGCGTGCGATGCAAGAAGGTGTACAGCTCGCGGGCCACCTTGCCGGGCAGGCCCGGCACCGCCTCGAGCTGCTCGCTGCTCGCCTCCAGCACGGCCTCGGGCGACCCGAAGTGGTTGAGCAGCGCGCGCTTGCGCCCCGGTCCGATGCCGGGCAGGTCGTCGAGGACCGAGACCGTCATCGCCTTGTCGCGGCGCGTGCGGTGGTGGGTGATGGCGAAGCGGTGCGCCTCGTCGCGGACCCGCTGGAGCAGCTGCAGCGCCGGCGTGTCGTGCGCGAGGACGATCGGCTCCGCGCGGCCCGGCACGAACACCTCCTCGATCCGCTTGGCCAGCGACACGACGGCGACGCCGCGCTCCAGGAAGCCGCGCAGCGCCTCGACGCCGGCCGAGAGCTGGCCCTTGCCGCCGTCGATGACGATCAGGTTGGGCAGCGTCGCAAACGACTCGTTGCGGTCGGCGTCGTGGGGCGAGAGGTCCTGCTGGCGCTCCCAGGCCGCCAGCCGGCGCGACAGCACCTCCGACATGGAGGCGAAGTCGTCGGGCACGCCCTCCTCGCCCCCGCGGATCGTGAAGCGGCGGTAGTCGGCCTTCTTCGGCGCGCCGCCTTCGAAGACGACCATCGAGGCGACCGTGTGCGTCCCCATCAGGTTGGAGATGTCGAAGCACTCGATCCGCAGCGGCAGCGCATCGAGGCGCAGCTCGGCCTGCAGGTCGTCGAGCGCCTCGACGCGCTGCTGGCGCGACCGCTCGGCCTTGAGCCGGTCCTGGTCCAGAGCGAGGCGCGCGTTGCGCTCGGCCAGCGACAGCAGGCGCGCCTTGTCGCCGCGCTCCGCGGCCCGCACCTCGACCTTCGCGCCGCGGCGCTCGGTGAGCAGCTCCGCCAGCGGCTCGAGGTCCTCGACCTCGGACTGGACGATCACCTGCGGCGGGATCACCGTCGCCTCGCCGTAGTACTGCAACAGGAACTCCTGGGCGACCTCGCCGATCCCGCCCTCCTGGATGTTGTCCAGGTAGAACGACTGGCGATCGCTGAGCACGCCGTCGCGCAGCTGGAAGACCTGGGCGTTGGCGTCGGTGCCGTCGACGGCGACCGCGACGACGTCCACGGTCCCCACCGACTCGTTCGCCACCCGCTGGCGCTGGAGCAGCGAGCGCACGGCGGCCAGGCGGTTGCGCTCCAGCGCGGCCTGCTCGAACTCCTGGTCGGCGGCCGCCGCCTTCATCCGCTCCTCGAGGTCGCGCTCGATGTCGCGGTAGCGGCCCGACAGGAACGCGCGGACGCCGTCGATCGACTCCATGTACTGCTCACGGTCGACGCCGTAGTCCACGCACGGCGCGCCGCAGCGCTTGATGTAGAAGTCGAGGCACGGCGAGCCGGTGCGCCGGCCCGGCTCGGCGCCGCTGCACGAGCGGTACTGGAAGACCTTGCCGAGCGTCTCGAGCGTCGAGCGCGTCCGCTTGGCGCTGGAGTAGGGCCCGAAGTAGAGCCGGTTCTTGCGGTGGCGCTCGCGCGTGAAGTAGACGCGCGGAAACGGCTCGTCCATCGAGATCGCGATGTAGGGATAGGACTTGTCGTCGCGGAGCCGGATGTTGAACCGCGGCTGGTACTGCTTGATGAAGTTCTGCTCGACGATCAGGGCCTCGGTCTCCGACGAGACCAGGAGGAACTCCACCGACTCGATCGAGTCGATCATCTGGTGCGCGCCGCGCGTCACCGGGTTGGAGAAGTGGCTGGCCACGCGCTTCTTGAGCGAGATGGCCTTGCCCACGTAGATGACCTTGCCCTTGTCATCGTGGAACAGGTAGACGCCCGGGCCGTCGGGCAGCTTGCGCCGCTGCTCGGCCAGGCGGGTGCGACGACCCTCGGATTGCGACGCGGAGGCCATGTTCCCTTCGAGGATAGGCTCGGGTACGGCTGACCACCGTGCCCCTCCCCGACGCCGACGACATCGCCGCTGCCGCCCGCACGGAGCTGGGCCACGAGAACCTGCGTCCGGGGCAGATGGAGGGCGTGCAGGCGGTGGTGTCGGGGCGCGACGCGCTCGTCGTCATGGCCACCGGCTCGGGCAAGTCGGCGATCTACCAGCTGGCCGGGTTCTTCCTGGACGGGCCGACGATCGTCGTCTCCCCGCTCATCGCGCTGCAGCGCGACCAGGTCGAGCAGGCCGAGGGCGGCGAGGCGCACGAGCTGAACTCGACGCTGACCCACCACCAGCGCGAGGAGGTCTTCCGCGCGCTGGAGGCGGGCGAGACCGAGTTCGTCCTGCTCGCCCCGGAGCAGCTGGCCTCCGAGGAGACGCGCGAGCGGCTGCGCGCGCTGAAGCCGTCGCTGTTCGTGGTCGACGAGGCGCACTGCGTCAGCCAGTGGGGCCACGACTTGCGGCCCGACTACCTGGAGCTCGGCGCCGCCGCCGAGGCGCTCGGCCGCCCGCCGGTCCTGGCGCTGACCGCGACGGCCGCGGCGCCTGTGCGCGAGGAGATCCTCGAGATCCTGCGGTTGCGCGACCCCGCGGTGATCGTCAAGGGCTTCGACCGCCCCAACATCTGGCTGGGCGTGCAGCGCTTCCACGAGGCCGAGGACAAGGAGCGCGCGCTGCTGGAGGCGGCGAGCGCGGACGGGCCGGGGATCGTGTACGTCTCGACGCAGAAGGGGACCGAGCGCGTGGCGGCGGCGCTGGTCGACCGGGGCGTGCGGGCCGCGGCCTACCACGGTGGCATGAGCGCCAAGCGGCGCGACGCCGCGCAGGAGGCCTTCATGGACGAGGGCACCGTCGACGTGATGGTCGCCACGATCGCCTTCGGCATGGGCGTCGACAAGCCCGACGTGCGCTTCGTCCTGCACCTCGACGTCAGCGAGTCGCTGGACGCCTACTTCCAGGAGCTGGGCCGGGCGGGACGCGACGGCCTCGCGTCGCGCGCGCAGCTGTTCTACCGCCCCGAGGACCTCGGGCGCCGGCGGTTCTTCGCGTCGGGGCGCATCGCCACGGCGGTGCTCGAGCGCGCCGCACGCGTGATCGTGGCGGCCGGCGGGCCGGTCGACGCGGCGGCGCTGCGCGAGGAGCTCGGGATGGGCCGCTCGCGGATCGCGACGGCGCTGCATCGCCTCGACGAGGCGGGGCTGGTGTCGGTCGCCGACGACGGGACGGTCATGCCGGTGGCGGGCGCCGACCTGCACGACGGGCTCAAGGTCGCGGACGCGATGGAGGCCGACCGCGAGGCGTTCGAGCGCTCCCGCGTCGAGATGGTCCGCGGCTACGCGGAGCACGACGGCTGCCGGCGCGCCTACCTGTTGGGGTACTTCGGCGAGGCGTTCACGCCGCCGTGCCACCACTGCGACTACTGCGACGCCCACCCCGACGGCCTGCCGGCCGTTCACGACGCCGACACGCCGTTCTCGGTCGGCGAGCACGTCGA
>JAOPZP010000524.1 GCA_025964055.1 Conexibacter sp. | reverse complement strand
CCGCCCGGCCCGGCGCCGGTCTCCGAGGCGCGGCTGCTGGCCACGGTCCTCGCCCGGTGGCTGCGGATCACGCTCAACCGCGTGCTCTTCCGGCGCCCGTGGGCCGTCCGCGTGCGGCGGCGCAGGGCCGAGCCCACCGTGGGCTGGCAGGACGGTGGCGACGTGCACCCGCCGTGGCGCCCCGGCCACCTCTACGCCGACCCCATGCTCTTCGAGCGCGACGGCGTGCACCACCTCTTCGTCGAGGACGTCCCGCCCGGCAGCCCGCGCGGCGTGATCTCCCACGTCGCGCTGGACGACGACGGGCAGCCGCTGGGGGAGCTGCAGCCGGTGCTCGAGGCGGCCCATCACCTCTCCTACCCGTTCGTCTTCGCCCATGGCGACGACGTGTTCATGATCCCCGAGACCGCCGCGGCACGGCGCGTCGAGCTCTGGCGCGCCGACCCGTTCCCGCACGGCTGGCGGCGCGAGGCCGTGCTGCTGGACGACGTCGAGGCCGTCGACGCGACCGTCCTGGCGCACGACGGGCGCCTGTGGATGTTCGTGGGCATCGCGGCCCCGGGCGCCAGCACGCTCGACCAGCTGCACCTCTTCTGGGCCGACGATCCACGCGGCCCGTGGACGCCGCACCCGCGCAACCCCGTGGTCTCCGACGCCACCTGCGCGCGGCCGGGCGGCCCGGTCTTCGCGCACGACGGCCGGCTCGTGCGCCCGGGCCAGGACGGCTCGCGGCGCTACGGCGGCGGACTGTCGCTGCGCGCCATCGACGTCCTGAGCACGGAGGCCTACGCCGAGCACGAGGTCGGCCGGATCGGGCCGGACGACGTGCGCGGGGGAGCGCACGCCACGCACGCCTACGCGGTCGACGGCCGCTTCGAGGCCATCGACGTCCGGCTCCGCGAGCTGCGGGTCGCCCGCCGCTGGCGCGGTCTGCTGCGCCGACCATAACCCCCGGCGTCCGGGTCCGGACGCGGTCTGGACGTTTCTCCGATGGTGACGTGCTGCGGCTCATAACGAGGGCCGCAGGCGTCGACACATGCATGCAGACGCCGCCGTCTCGACAAAGGCAAACCACCCGCGAGGGTGGGACGCAAAGCGACGGAGCTCTCAGAGCCAGCCGAGCTGCCGAAGGACGTGCACCACGGGAGGGCGGGTCGTCATCCACCACTCGATCCCCGCGAGCCCCCCGACATGCGTCTTCCCTTTCCTGTCTCAGTACTGGCGATCGCTGCGTCGACCGCCCTCATGGCCGGCGTCCCCGCCGCCTCCGGCGCCACCACCTGCACCAAGGTCGCCTCGACCTCGGGCAGCGACGCGGCCACCGGCACCGACGCGGCGCCCTACCGGACCGTCGCCAAGCTCACCGCGACCCTGACCGACGGCCAGACCGGCTGCCTGCGCGCCGGCACCTACCGCGACGACACCACGGTCGCCGCGTCCGGCATCACGCTGACCTCCTACCCGGGCGAGCGCGCCACCGTGGCCGGCCGCTTCTGGATCAAGCAGGGCGCCGATCGCGTCACGGTCACCGCGCTGAACCTCGACGGCAAGAACGCCGGCCTGCTGCCGTCGCCCACCGTCAACGGCAACGACGCCCGGTTCCTCGGCGTCGACGTCACCAACGAGCACACCGAGATCTGCTTCCTCATCGGCTCCTCCTGGGGTCGCGCGCAGCGCACGGTGATCCAGGGCAGCCGCATCCACGACTGCGGCAAGCTGCCCTCCCAGAACCAGGACCACGGGATCTACGTGTCCGAGGCCGACGACACGCAGATCGTCGACAACGTCATCTTCAACAACGCCGATCGCGGCGTCCAGCTCTACCCCGACGCCCAGCGCACGGTCGTCCGCGGCAACATCATCGACGGCAACGGCGAGGGCATCATCTTCTCCGGCGCGGGCAGCGCCGCGGCCGCCGGCACGGTGGTCGAGGGCAACATCCTGTCCAACGCGACGCTGCGCACCAACGTCGAGTCCTGGTACCCGGCCGGCACGCCCGCCGGCAGCAACAACGTCGTGCGCAACAACTGCCTCTGGCAGGGCGCCGGCGGCGTCCACAACCTCGCGTCCGGTGGCTTCACGATGACCGCCAACACGGTCGTCGACCCGCAGTTCGTCAACCGCGCCGGCGGCGACTTCCGGCTGAAGGCCGGCAGCCCCTGCGCCGCCTACCTCGCCGGCAGCCGCGCCCCGGCGGGCCTGACCGGCCAGTCGCCGCTCGACGCGCTGGACCCGGCGGGCGACACGACGGCGCCGCCGGCCACCACGCCGCCCGCGACGGTCCCGTCCGTCACGACGCCGCCGGCGACGACGCCGCCCGTCACGACGCCGCCGGCGACTACGCCCACGCCGCCGGCGTCGACCACGCCGGCGCTCCCGGCCAAGGTCGCCTACCAGTGCACGTGGACCAAGACCAAGTCCGGCAAGAAGGTCCGCCGCTGCGTGCTCGTCCCGGTCAAGGCCAAGGCCGCCAGCGTGAGCACCGCCGCGGCCAAGGCGAAGGTGAAGGCCAAGGCCCGCGCGAAGGCCAAGGCCCGCGCCAAGGCCGCGGCGCGGCGCCACGCCACGAAGGCGTAGCCCTCGCGACGACCGCTCCGCGCCCGACCGGCGCGGA
>JAOPZP010000436.1 GCA_025964055.1 Conexibacter sp. | reverse complement strand
CGCACTCGGCCAACATCAAGGAGCGGCGCGACTGCTCCACCGCGCTGTTCGACGCCCACGGCGAGATGGTCATGCAGGCCGAGCACATCCCCGTGCACCTCGGCGCGATGCCCGCGTCGGTCGCCGCGGTGCTCGACGAGGACCACGGCGAAGGACGATCATGGGTCCTCAACGATCCGTATCGCGGAGGGACGCACCTGCCCGACATCACCGTCGTGACGCCGGTGCTCGGCGACGACGGCGCCTTGTTGGGGTTCTCGGCCTCGCGCGCGCACCACGCCGACGTCGGCGGTCGCGTGCCGGGCTCGATGCCGTTCGACTCGCGGACCCTCGACGAGGAGGGCGTCGTCATCGCCCCGCGCATCCTGGACGACGCCGCGATCGACGCGCTGGCGGCGCGGATGCGCCAGCCCTCGGAGCGGCGCGCCGACCTGCGCGCGCAGCTGGCGGCCAACCGCCTCGGCGTCGCGCGGGTGCGCGAGCTCGCGGGGCGGCTGGGCGTCGAGGGCCTCCATGACGCGTTCGCCGCCGTCCTGGACTACGCCGAGCGGCGCACGCGCGCCTGCCTGGCCGAGCTGCCCGACGGGACGCGCCACGCGGTCGACGTCCTCGAGGGGGTCGACGGCGACCTCGAGCTGCGCGTCGCCGCGACGGTCGCCGGCGACCGGCTCGTCCTGGACTTCACCGGCAGCGCCGCGCAGGACCCGGGCAACCTTAACTGCCCGCTGGCGGTGACGCGCAGCGCCTGCCTCTTCGCGGTGCGCGTGCTCACCGACGCCGACATCCCGCCGAGCGCCGGCGCCCACCGGCCGGTCGAGGTGATCACCGAGCCTGGCACGCTGCTCGACGCCCGGGCGCCGGCCGCCGTGGCCGCCGGCAACGTCGAGACGTCGTCCCGCGTGGCGGACCTCGTGCTGCAGGCCTTCGGCCGGGCCTGCGGCCAGGGCACGATGAACAACCTCACGCTCGGCAGCGCGGACTTCTCGTACTACGAGACGCTCGGCGGCGGCCAGGGTGCCTGCCCCGGCGCCGACGGACCGAGCGCCGTGCACGTCGCGATGTCCAACACCTTGAACACGCCGGTCGAGGCGCTGGAGCTGGAGTTCCCGCTGCGCGTCGTGGAGTACGCGGTGCGCCGCGGCAGCGGCGGGGACGGCCGCTTCGACGGCGGCGACGGCGTGATCCGCGAGGTCCAGGCGCTGACCGAGATGTCGTTCTCGCTGATCACCGAGCGCCGCCGCCACGCGCCCCCGGGCGCCGACGGCGGCGCGCCCGGGGCGCGCGGGCGCAACCTGCTCGACGGCGAGGAGCTCGCCGCCAAGGCGGGCGGCACCCTGCGCCCGGGCCAGCGCCTGCGCCTCGAGACGCCCGGCGGCGGCGGGCACGGCGCGCCGTGACGGACGCGTCTACGACGACGCCGGCGCCTGGAGCACCCCGATGGTCTTGCCCTCCGGCTCGGTGAACAGGCCGATCGTGACGCCCTCCATGATCGTCTCCGGGCCGAAGAGGCGGCTGCCACCGAGCTGCTCGGCCTGCGCCAGCGACGCCTCGACGTCGGGGACCTCGACGTAGACGGTCACGTAGCCGTCGGTGCCCTCCATCGCCCCGGCGATCCCGCCGGCGATGCCGCGGCCGTCGGCCGTCGAGCCCGGGTCGACGAGGCCGTAGCTCATCGGGTTGCTGCTGTCGATCGACCAGCCGAACAGGTCGGCGAAGAACTGCTTGGTCTTGTCACCGTCCTTGCCGATGATCTCGAAGTGCGCGATCGGGTTGGGCATGCGGTGCTCCTAGCGATGGTGAGGGACACTCTGATCCTCTCCGACACCGGCGGCCCCGCGCAAACTCAGCGGTCCGGCGCCACGACCGTGCCCTGCGCCGCCGACTCCCGCGCTGCGTCGAGCACCGCCAGGACGCCGCTCGCCTCGCGGCCGCTCACCGGTGGCGCGCCCTCGGTCCGGATCGCCTCGACGACGCCCGCGTAGAACGCCGCCCACCGGCCGGCCTCCATCGCGACCGGCACGCCGCCGGGATCCGAGCCGTCGAAGATCCGCGCCGCCGCGGCAGCCGGCCGGCGCCCGAAGCCGGGATCGGCCGGCGACCCGCCGTCGCGCAGCTGCGCCTCCTGAGGATCCAAGCCCAGCGAGACGAACGCCGCCGCGTCGCCCAGCACGCGAAAGCGCGGCGCCTCGTGGGCGGCGTGCATGCCGGCCCAGAGATGCGAGCGCGCGCCGCCGTCGTGCTCCAGCGCCAGGAAGACGTCGTCCTCGACCTGCGCGCCGGGCCGCCGCACGTCGAGCTCGGCGTACACCGACGCCACCGGGCCCAGCAGCTGCACGGCCTGGTCGACCAGGTGGCTGCCGAGGTCGAGCAGCAGGCCGCCGCCGTCGGCCGGGTCGCCGCCCTCGCGCCACGCGCCCTCCTTGAGCGCCGGGCGCCAGCGGTCGAAGCGCGACTCCACCCGCAGCACGCGGCCCAGCCGCCCGGCGGCGACCTCGCGCGACAGCGTCAGGAAGTCGTCGTCCCAGCGGCGGTTGTGGAAGACCGACAGCACGACGCCGGCGTCCTCGGCGCGTTCCTCCAGCGCCCGCGCCTGCGCCGCGTTCACCGCCAGCGGCTTGTCGACCACGACGTGCGCGCCGGCCGCGATCGCCGCCGTGGCCAGCGGCACGTGGAAGCGGTTGGGCGCGACGACGACCACGAGGTCGACGTCCTGCTCCAGGGCGTCGCCGAGCGTGTCGTAGACCACGGCGCCCGGATGGGCGGCGACGAGGTCGGCGCGCCGGCCCGGGTCGCGGGTGACCGCGCCGGCGACCTCGAGCCCCTCGGTCGTCGCGATCAGCGGGGCGTGGAGCACGGCGCCGGCCAGGCCGAAGCCGGCGAGCACGGTGCGCAGCGGGCGTGCGGGCGTGGGGTCGGCCATCGGCGCCCACGCTAGCGGTCAGACCGAGCAGCGCCCAGGCACGATCGCACCCGCCGCGCGCGCGCAGATCGGTGCGGACCGCTGACCAAGACGCCGTCCTTCACCTTGCCGGATCGGCACGGGCTCCCCGCGCCGGGTCGGTGGCGACGTGCGAGGATCGGCGCGGAGAGCCCGGAGGGAGACCGCATTGGCCGCGCACGACATGCCCGTCGTCCACGAGACGGCGCCGTTGCACCCCGGGCCGGCGCCGCACACCGCCCGCGCGAGCCGCCGCCGGCGGCCGGCGACCGTCGAGGAAGGCGGGCACGGCGGCT
>JAOPZP010000422.1 GCA_025964055.1 Conexibacter sp. | reverse complement strand
ATGGTCCTCTCCTGCGAGGCCTACCTGCGCCACGGCGACGTGACCTACGGCTCCGAGGAGGACGTCGTGATCACCGCCGACGGCTGCGACGTGCTCTCCGAGCGCGACACCGGCCTCTACGTCATCGAGGCGTGAGCAGCCTCGGATCCCGCCCGGGGACGCGCGTCCTGGGCCTGCGCGAGATGCGCGAGGTCCTGTCGCTGGACGACACGATCGAGCTCCAGCGCCGCGCGTTCGCCTCGCAGGCGGACGGCCTCGCGACGACCGCGCCGAACATGTGGCTCCGGCTCCCCGGCGAGCGCCGTGCGTGGCTGAAGATCCTCGCCGGGCACGACAGCGCCTCCGGGGCGCTGGGCGTCAAGGTGCTCGCCCGCTTCCCCGAGCGGGGACCGGGCGACAACCTCGCCTCGTTGTTGTTGCTGTTCGACGACGAGGACGGGTCGCCGCTGGCGATCATGGACGCCGTCTACGTCACCGCGGTCCGCACCGCGGCGGGCGCGGCGATCGCCACGGAGGCGCTCGCACGGCCGGACGCGCGGCGCGTCGGGATGCTGGGCACCGGCACGCTTGCCTGGTACTCGGTCCTCGCGCACCGGATCCTGTGCCCGCAGCTCGACGTGCTGACGGTGTACTCGCGGTCGGCGGAGCGGCGCGAGGCGTTGGCCCGCCGCGTGGAGGGCGAGCTCGGCATCGAGGCGCGCGCCGTGTCCACCGTCGAGGACGCCGTCGAGGGCGCGGACGTCATCGTCACCGCGACCAACGCGCCGGAGCCCGTGCTGCTGGCCGAGCACCTGCGTCCCGGCCAGCACGTCTGCGCCATCGGCATCCGCAGCGAGATCGCCGCGGAGGCGATCGCGCGGTGCCGGGTCATCGGCGACGGCCGCGAGGAGGCCGTGGGCGACGGGAAGTTCTCCACGGCGATCGCGGCCGGCACGGTCTCTGAGTCGGACATCGGGCCCGAGCTGAGCCTCGTGCTCGCCGGGCGGGAGCCCGGCCGCATCGCGCCGGACACGATCACGCTCTTCGACTCGTCGGGCGTGGCGATCCAGGACGTCGTCTGCGCCCGGCACGCGTGGGAGCGCGCCGAGGCCGACGACATCGGAACCATCATCACCCTGGCGGACGCCGGGGTCTTGGACTGAAGGCAGGAGCTGGACATGGATCTCGGACTGCAGGGACGCGGTGCGCTGGTGCTGGGCGCCGGAAGTGGGCTGGGGCAGGCGATCGCCGTCGCCCTGGCGCGCGAAGGGGCGCACGTCGTCGCCGCCGGCCGGACGGCGGCCACCGTGGAGCAGACGGCCGCCGACATCACGGCGGCGGGGGGGACCGCGACGCCGCTGGTGCTCGACCTCCGCCGGCCCGAGACCTTCGCGGCGGCGGTCGCCGACGCCGAGGCGGCGGCCGGCTCGCTCGACGTGCTGGTCAACAACACCGGCGGGCCGCCGCCCGGGCCGGTCGGCGGCGTGGACGCCGCGGTCTGGCGCGAGCAGTTCGAGGCGATGGTGCTGAGCGTGTTCGCGCTGACCGACCTCGTCCTGCCCGCGATGCGCCGGCGGGGCTGGGGCCGGATCCTGACGAGCACGTCGTCGGGCACCGTCGTCCCGATCCCGCAGCTGGGCATCTCCAACGCCCTGCGCTCGGCGCTGCACGGCTGGTCCAAGACGCTGGCGACCGAGGTCGGCGGCGACGGCGTGACCGTCAACATCCTGGTGCCCGGCCGCATCGCGACCGCCCGCACCGCCGCGCTGGACGGCGCGCGCGCCGAACGCGAGGGCCAGCCGGTCGCCGCCGTCGCCGCGCAGAGCCGGGCGCGGATCCCCGTCGGCCGCTACGGCCGCCCGGAGGAGTACGGCGACGCCGCCGCGTTCCTCGCCGGCGACCGTGCGTCCTACATCACCGGGTCGGTGCTGCGCATCGACGGCGGCATGATCGGCGCCGCATGACGGGGGCCGACCGCTCCACCCGCTTCGCGGCGCTGGAGACGAGCATCGTCGCCGACGTGCTGGACGATCTGGGCTTCGTCGACCAGGGGCTGGCCGCGGACTTCGCGCCGTTCCCGGCGCAGGGCGGCAAGCTGGCCGGGCCGGCGTTCCCGATCGCCGGGCAGATGAGCCCGTCGGCCGTCTCGGGGGGCGACGCCGCCAAGATGGAGGCCTGCGCCGCGATCCCGGCCGGGGCCGTGTCGGTGTGGAGCGGCGCCGGCGAGGGCGTTTGCTTCTTCGGCGAGCTCATCGCCCTCGGGATGCAGGAGCGCGGCTGCGTCGGAGCGCTGGTCGACGGCGGCGTGCGCGACGTCGCGTGGATCGCGCGCCACGGCTTCCCGGTGTTCGCGCGCTACCGCACCCCCGTGCAGTCGATCGGGCGCTGGCGCGTGACCGGCTACGGCGCCCCGGTCGTGCTGCCGGGCGCGACGGCGCGGTTCGTCACCGTCGCTGCGGGCGACTACGTCCTGGCCGACGAGGACGGCGCCATCGTGGTGCCGATCGCCGCGCTGGACGACGTGCTCGAGCGCGGCGAGGCGATGCTCGCCCAGGAGCAGCGCATCCGCGCCGAGCTCGGGCGCGGGCTCACGCTGACCGAGGCCCTCGATCGCTTCGGGCATGTCTGACGTGGCCGCCTCCGCTCCTCCCGCCGAGTCGACCACGCGCCGCTACGACGTGACCGGGCTGATCGGCGGGCTCCTCTCGGGCCTGCTGGGCATCGGCGGGGGCACCGTCATGGTGCCGCTGCTGGTGCTCTGGACCGGCCGGCAGCAGCGCGAGGCGCACGCCATGAGCCTCGGCGCGATCATCCCGATCAGCTTCGCGGCCGTCGTGGTCTACGGCGGCGCCGGGCAGGTCGACCTCGCCGACGCCGCCGCGCTCTGCGTCGGGTCGATCCTCGGGGCGCGCACCGGCGCCCGGCTGCTCGTGCGCGCGCCCGAGCGCGCGCTGAAGGGCGCCTTCGGGGTCTTCATGCTGGTCGCCGCCGTCTCGATCTCGCTGAAGGGCTGAGGGATGCTCACCATCATCGCCCTGGTCGCCTTCGGCGTCCTCACGGGGATCCTGTCCGGGGTGCTGGGCGTGGGCGGGGGCATCTTCATGGTGCCCTTCCTCGTGCTCGTCATCGGCCTCAGCCAGCACGCCGCGCAGGCGACCTCGCTGCTGGTCGTGCTCCCGACCGCGGCGGTCGGGAGCTGGGCGCTGTACCGCAGCAAGGTGGGCGACCCGCGCATGGCGCTGCGCATGGGCCTCGTCGGGATGGTCGGCAGCGTCGGCGGCACGGCGCTCGCGCTGAGCCTGCCAGGGCACGTGCTGCGGATCGTGTTCGCGCTGCTGATGGTCGTCGTCGGCGTGCGCCTGCTGCGCGACGCCGTGCGCGGACCGGGGGTCTGACCCCGACCGGGGTCTGACGCCTACTCGGGCTCCGGCGACTGCAGCTGCTCGTAGCGCAGCGCGACGAGCTCGCCGGAGCGCTGCACGTGGAAGGTCATGGCCTCCCGCGCGGCGGCCGGATCGCGCATGGCGATCGCGACGGCGACGGCCCGGTGCTGCTCGACGTTCTCCTGCAGCAGCCGCCGGTTGCCGCTGAGCGTGGACCACGTGACGTTGCGCGGGAAGCTGCGGTGCAGCGCCCGGACGGTCTCGGCGAGCCGGCGGTTGCCTGCCGCGTCCAGGATGGCCTCGTGGAACAGGTCGTTGACCTGGCTCCACTGCGGGCGCTCGGCCACCGCCGGTGCGTCGCCGTCGGCCTCGGCGGCCTCGGCGACGAGGCGCTCGAAGAGCTCCTCGGCCTCCTGCATCCGCGTGAACTGGTCGTCGCGCGCCCACTGGGCGGCGAGCTCGGCGGCGTAGCCCTCGAGCTGCGCCCGCACGGCGTAGGCC
Source organism: Conexibacter sp. (assembly GCA_025964055.1). Classification (GTDB taxonomy): domain Bacteria; phylum Actinomycetota; class Thermoleophilia; order Solirubrobacterales; family Solirubrobacteraceae; genus Baekduia. Next base: position 222 of record JAOPZP010000422.1, on the reverse strand, counting down.
TCGCGGATGTCTCTCGGCGTGGGTCCGCAGACCAGCGCTCCGCGGTTGGGCACGACCTCGACCATGCCCTGGGCCTGCAGCCAGCGCAGCGCCTCGCGGACCGGCGTGCGGCTGACGCCGTACTCGGCGGCGATCCGCTCCTGGCGCAGCCAGGTGCCCGTGGCGATCGTGCCGGAGAGGATGCTCTCCTGGAGCATGCCGGCGAGGTCGTCGACGCCCAGT
>JAOPZP010000414.1 GCA_025964055.1 Conexibacter sp. | reverse complement strand
CCCGCGCGCCGGGATGGTGCGGGACGTCGCCCGCGACGGCGGCGCCCACGCGGTGGCGCGCTGGCTGGCCGACCGCCAGCTGGGCGCCTGAGCGGCACCCACCGCGGGTACCTGACCGCCATGCCCGTTCTTCCGACTCCGCGCGGACCGCTGTCGGCGACCGTGCTGACCGCCCTACGGGGCGCGCCCGGATCCCTGCCCGCCGGCACCGACGTCCCCACGCCCGGCGACGCGCTGGCCGACGACGACCTGCACCTGGCGCTCTACGCCTGCTACGAGCTGCACTACCGCGGCTTCGACGGCGTCGACGAGCGCTGGGAGTGGGATCCCGGCCTGGTGGCCCTGCGCGCGACGCTGGAAGCCGTCTTCGAGCACGGCCTGCACGCCGCGCTGGACGGCTGGACGCCGCCGGCCGCCGACGACACCACGATGGACCTCGCGCTGCGCGCGATCGCCGACGCCGACGACTCGCCCTCGCTCTCGCGCCACCTCGAGCGCCATGGGACGCTCGAGGAGTTCAAGCAGGTCGTCATCCACCGCTCGGCCTACCAGCTCAAGGAGGCCGACCCGCACTCGTGGGCGATCCCGCGCCTGGCCGGCGGCCCGAAGGCCGCGCTGATCGAGATCCAGGCCGACGAGTACGGCGGCGGCGACCCGGCGCGCATGCACGCGCGGCTGTTCGCCGACACGATGGAGGAGCTCGGTCTCGACCCGGCCTACGGGGCCTACGTCGACGCGTTGCCGGGCGCCACGCTGGCGACCGTCAACCTGATGTCGATGTTCGGCCTGCACCGCCGCCACCGCGGGGCGATCGTCGGGCACCTGGCGCTGTTCGAGATGACGTCGTCGATCCCCAACCGGCGCTACGCGACCGCGCTGCGCCGCCTCGGCGTCCGCGCCCCGCGCGCGACCGAGTTCTACGACGAGCACGTCACCGCCGACGCGGTCCACGAGAACGTCGCGGCGGTCGACCTCGCCGGCGGCCTCGTGCGCCAGGAGCCGGCGCTCAAGGACGACATCCTGTTCGGCGCCCGGGCGCTGGTGGAGCTCGAGGGCCGCTGGGCGACGATGCTGCTGGAGGCCTGGGCCGCGCAGCAGCCGACGCTGCGCAGCACGCCGCGGGCCGAGGCGGTGGCGGCATGAGCGCCGGCGGCGCCCGCATCACGCCCTACCGCGACGGCCCGCTGCTGATCCGCGGCACGTTCACGCTGGCCGACCAGGACGGCAACGACATCGCGTTCCGCGGGCAGACCGTCGCGCTCTGCCGCTGCGGCCGCTCACGGCAGAAGCCGTTCTGCGACGGGATGCACAAGGCCACCAACTGGCGGGCCGCCAGCGCGGCGCAGGATCCGCACGCCGCCACGCAGGACACCGCCTCGCGCTTCGTCCGCGAGCGCGATTCGACACCCGGGTGATCTGACGTCGAACCGGTGCAACGCGGGCGCGCCCCGTCGGTAAGGATGAGGTGATGGCTCTCCTGGACGGCAAGAAGCTCCTGATCACCGGTGTCCTGACCGATCGCTCGATCGCGTACTCGGTCGCCCGCCGTGCCCAGGAGGAGGGGGCCGAGATCGTCCTGACGGGCTTCGGCCGCGCGCTGCGGCTCACCCAGCGCATGGCCCAGCGGCTGCCCGGGACCCCCGACGTGCTGGAGCTCGACGTCACCGACGAGGAGCAGCTGGCGGCGGCGGTCGCGGAGCTCGACCAGCGCTGGGGCGTCGTGGACGGCGTGCTGCACGCGATCGCCTTCGTCCCGGGCGACGCGCTCGGCGGGCGCTTCCTGGAGGCCCCCGTCGCCTCGGCCACCGCCGCGTTCGAGATCAGCGCGTTCTCGCTGAAGTCGCTCGGCGCGGCCTTCGCCCCGCTGCTGGAGCGCGCCGAGCAGGGCGGCTCGCTGGTGGGCCTGGACTTCGACGCCTCCAAGGCGTGGCCGATCTACGACTGGGCCGGGGTCTCCAAGGCGGCGCTGGAGTCGGTCAACCGCTACCTGGCGCAGTACCTCGGGCCGCGCGGGATCCGCTCCAACCTGATCGCGGCCGGGCCCCTGCGGACCATGGCCGCGGGCGCGATCGAGGGCTTCGACGTCCTCGCGCAGGCCTGGGAGCAGGGCGCGCCGCTGAAGTGGGACCTGACCGATCCCGAGCCGGTGGCCGACGCCGCGGTGTTCCTGCTGTCGTCGCTGTCGCGCGCCATCAGCGGAGAGATCCTGCACGTGGACGGCGGGTTCCACGCGCTCGGCGTGCACGGCGTCACGGCGCCGCCGCCGGCCCCCGTGGCCGAGGCGTAGGTCAGACCTCTCCTATCGGCGTGCGGGCAGCCTGGTGTCGATGCCCGGGCTTTGCGAGGATGCAGGGCGGTGCGTCGAATCCGCGACTTCATGCCCGCCACGCTCAGCGTCGGCGTGCGGCCGATGCCGGCCATCGTCGCGGCGACGTCGAAGGACGTGGCGTGGCTGCTGCCGCGCGATCCGCGCGACGCCACGCCGGCCCTCCTGCCGCGCTCCGCGCAGATCTCGTTCACCCACCAGGGCCACCTCGTGGTCCTGCACGGCCACGCCGAGCGCACCGCGCAGGGCACGGTGGCCTTCCACGCCAACCGCGAGGGCCGCGTCGACAACCTGCGCGCCTCGCCGCGCCTGGACGTCCAGCTGCCGGTCCAGGTCAACGGGGCCGGTGCCGGCCTGGCGACGACCACCGTCAACCTGTCGGCCGGCGGCGCGCTGCTGGCCGGCACGGGCTTCGGCGCCGCCGACAGCACCGTGGAGGTCGAGATCGCCCTCCCGCAGGACACCGTCGTCAAGGCGCGCGGGAAGATCGTCCGCGTCCACGAGGAGGCGACGGGCATCCGGTTCTCCGACCTCGCCCCGGCCGACCAGGAGCACATCGACTCGATGGTCCTCTCGGTCCGCGCCCAGCTGGCCCGCCGCTTCGCCGAGCTGGCCGACCGCGAGGACGCCGCGCGGTCGGGCAAGTCGCGCCGCGCGTAGCGGCGACGCGCCGGGTTCGGTCCGGCGCCGCTCGCGCCGCTAGTCCGCCGGCGGCGGCTCGGCCGGCTTGGAGTACACCGCGCGCCACCACAGCTCGGCGAGCACGCGGATCGACTGGTGGGCGTCGCCGCCGCCCTGGATGAGCTCGAGCGTCACGTGGCGCTCCACCATCGCCAGCAGCGCCTGGGCGGCCAGGCGCGGCGGGATGTCGGTCGGGGCGATGCCGCGCGCCTGGTCGCGCGCGATCCGCGCCGTCGCGCCCTCGACGAAGCGCACCACGTAGGGCGCCCACTGCGGCGGCAGGCGGTCCTCCTCGCCGCTCAGCATCGCCGCCAGCGTGAGCACGTGGGCGTCGCGGTCGATGATCCGCACGGTGCGCGCCAGGCCGCGGCGCAGCTCGGCGCGCGGGTCGCCGGCGCCGTCGAGGTACGGCGAGGCCGCCTCGTACATGTCCAGGAACGCGCGCAGGATCAGGCGATCGATCAGCGCGCGCTTGTTGGGGAAGTAGAAGTACAGCGCCGTGCGGCTGGTGAACGCGCGCTTGGCGATCACGTCCATGGTCAGCCGCCGGTACTCCGTGTCGGCGAGCGCGTCGCGCGCGGCGTCGAGGATGGCCTCCTCGGTCGCGTTGCGCGACTCGTTGATCAACGGCTCGCCGTCCAGGTTCACGCGCGGGTGGCGGACCCCATGACGGCGGATCCGTTCGGCTTCGCGGAGGGCGTCATGTGGCGAGCTCGAGGACATGGGCGATCCGGTCGCGCGTCTGCGACGGCTCGATGACCTCGTCCACGAACCCGGCGGCGGCCGCGACCCGCACCGGCAGGTGCTCGGCCTCGTAGGCCTCGGCCAGCAGCGCGGCGTCGGCGCCGGCCTCGATCTCGCGGCGGCGCACCAGCTCGACGGCCTGCCGGGCGCCCATGACGCCGATCCTGGCGTTCGGCCAGGCGAGGGTCAGGGTGGCACCGAGATCGCGGGAGTTCATGACGATGTGGGCCCCACCATACGCTTGCCGCAACGTCACGGTCACGCGGGGCACGGTCGCGCGGCCGAACGCGCGCAGCAGCGAGGCGCCGTGGCGCAGGACGCCGGCCTGCTCCTGCGTCGCGCCGGGCAGGAACCCGGGCGTGTCGGCGAGGACCACGAGCGGGATGCCGAAGCGGTTGCACAGGTCGACGAACCAGGCGCCCTTCTCGGCGGCGTCGGCGTCCAGGCAGCCGCCGAGGTAGCGCGCCTGGTTGGCGATGACGCCGACCGCGCGGCCCTCGATGCGGCCGAAGGCGACCGTCAGGTTGCGCGCCCACTTGGGCGCGAGCTCCAGCAGCGTGCCGCGGTCCAGCAGCGCCGCGGCGACGTCGCGCACGTCGTAGACCTTGCGGTCGGACTCCGGCAGCGCCGCGCTCGGGTCGTCCCCGGGCGCGTCGGCCGGCGGCACCAGCGGCGAGCCGGCGCCGAGCGTGTCGGGCAGGTAGGTCAGCAGCTCACGGACGAGCTCGGCCGCGTGCACGTCGTCGCGGGCGACCATGTGCGAGACGCCGTTGGCGCCGTGGACCTTCGGGCCGCCCAGGTCGGTCGCGGAGATCTGCTCGCGGGTGACGCGCTCGATGATCTTGGGGCCCGTGAGGAACATCACGGCCTCCTGGGTCATGACCACGAAGTCGCCCAGCGCGGGCGAGTACGCGGCGCCGCCGGCGCACGGGCCGGACACGACGCTGATCATCGGGACCTTGGCCACGGCCTGCGCGCGGAAGATCGAGCCGTAGGCGCTCAGCGCCGCCACGCCCTCCTGCAGCCGGGCGCCGCCCGAGTGCGGGAAGCCGACGACCGGCACGCCCATCGCGTCGGCGCGCTGGATCGTGCGGGCGATCGTCTCGCCGCCGGCGGCGCCGAGCGAGCCGCCCTTGAACGACCCGTCCTGCGCCCAGGCGCACACGGCGCGCCCCTGGACGCGCCCGCTGCCCGACAGGACGCCGTCGCCCACCGCCGAGCGGATCGGCCGGTACGAGCCGGCATCGAAGAGGAGCTCGAGGCGCGCACGCGCCGCGAGCTGCTCGGGGAGGACGTCGAAGACTGCACTCATGCCAAGACTCCCGTCTCGGGGATGATCGGATGGGTGGGGTGGCTGAGTGCCGAGCTCATGGGGATCAGGCCGCCTGGAGGACGAGGGTTGCGTTCTGGCCGCCGAAGCCGAACGAGTTGCTCAGCGCGACCTTGAGGTCGGGCGCCTCGCGGGGCGCGCCCGCGACGTGGTCGGCCTCGCACTCGGGGTCGACCTCCTCGAGGCCGAGCGTGGGCGGCAGCGCGCCGCGGCGCAGCGCCTCCACGCAGGCCAGCGCCTCGATGGCGCCGGCAGCGCCGAGGGTGTGGCCGATCGCGCCCTTGCACGAGGAGACGGGCGGGCCGTCCTCGCCGAGGACCTGCCGGATGGCCTGGGCCTCGATGCGATCGTTGAACGGCGTGCTGGTGCCGTGGGCGTTGACGTAGCCGACATCGGACGGGGAGAGGTCGGCGTCGCGCAGCGCGGCCGTCATGGCCTCGATGGCGCCGCGGCCGTTCTCCTCGGGCTGGGTGATGTGGAAGGCGTCGTTGGACGCGCCGTAGCCGGTGACGCGGCCGAGGATCTTCGCGCCGCGCGCCGTGGCGTGCGCCTCGCGCTCGAGCACCAGGACCGCCGCGCCCTCGCCCATGACGAAGCCGTCGCGGTTGACGTCGAACGGACGCGAGACGCCCTCACGCGACAGGGCGCCCATGCGGCGGAACGCCGCCAGGCACAGGCCGACGAGCGCCGCCTCGGTGCCGCCGGCGATCACGACGTCGACCTCGTTGCGCTCGATCATGCGCTTGGCCTCGCCGATGGCGTGGGCGCCGGTCGCGCACGCCGACGCGACCGAGAAGCCGGGGCCGTGGGCGCCGAGCCGCATGGCGACCTGGCCGGCGGCGGCGTTGGGCATCATCATCGGCACGAAGAGCGGGGAGACCGCGCGGTCGCCCTCCTCGAGCCAGACCTGGCACTCCTTCTGGAGCGTCGTGAGACCGCCGACGCCGGTGCCGACGATGACGCCGACCCGCGAGGGCTCCACGTCGCCCATCAGCCCGGCCTCGGCGGCCGCCTCGTCGGCGGCCCCGACGGCCAGCTGGGTGAAGCGGTCGTTGCGACGCGCCTCCTTGGCCGTCATCACCGTCTCGGCCTCGAACTCCGCGCAGGGGGCGACGCCGTCGTCGGTGATCCCGCTGCGCATGCCGAGCAGGGCGTCGAAGAACTCATCGGCGCCATTGGCGACGGAGGAGACGATGCCCCTCCCGGTGACGACGATGCCGTCCATCTACGCGGTGGCCCGCATGACGCGGCTCTCGTTCGATGTCCGGTGTTCGGTCGTCATGCGGCGGCCCCCTGGAGGCGCTCGACGAGCGTGATCGCGTCGCCGACCGACGCGATGCCCTTGAGGTCCGGATCGGCGATCTGGACGTCGAAGCGGTCTTCGAGCGCCTTGACGAGCTCGACGAGGTCGAGCGAGTCGACGTCGAGCTGCTCCCACGTCGTGTCGGGCTGCGCGGTCTCGGCGTCGGGGACCTTGATGTCGGTCAGCTCGGCGCGGATGGCCTCGAGGATCTCCTGCTGGCTTGCCATGGTTCGGTTCTGCTCCTGGTCGGTGGTGGTGGTCATGCGCCCAGGCCGCCGTCGACGGCCAGGGTGGCTCCGTTGATGTAGGCCGCGTCGTCGCTGACGAGGAAGCTCACCGCGGCGGCGACCTCCTCGGGGCGACCGACGCGGGCCGCCGGAATCGCGGCCGCCAGCTCCTCGGAGGGAAGCTCGGCGGTCATGTCGGTGTCGATGAAGCCGGGCGTCACCGCGTTGGCGGTGATGTTGCGCTTGCCCATCTCCTTGGCGACGACGCGCGTGAAGCCCAGCAGGCCGGCCTTGGAGGCCGCGTAGTTGGCCTGGCCGGAGTTCGCGCGCTCGGCCACGATCGAGGACACGTTGACGATGCGTCCCCAGCGGGCCCGGAGCATGTCCTCGAGCCCGCGCTTGGTGCAGTTGAAGGCGCCACCCAAGTTGGTGTCGATGACGCGCGCCCAGTCGTCGTCGGGCATCCGGATCGCCAGGCCGTCGGCGGTGACGCCGGCGTTGTTGACGAGGATGAGGACGGGGCCGAGGCTCTTGCGCACCTCGTCGAACGCGGCCTGGACGGAGGCCGGATCGCTGACGTCGGCCTGGACGTCGCCGCCGCTGCGCCCGAGCGTCGCGACCTTGTAGCCGTCGGCCTTGAGCCGGTCGGCGATCGAGGCGCCGATGCCGCGCGTCCCGCCGGTGACCAGCGCGACCGCTCCGTCAGGCGCAGACATGCCGGAGCTCCTTCCAGCTGACGATGCCCGCGCCCCAGACGAACCCGGCGCCGAAGGCGGCCAGGGCGACGGTGGCGCCGGGCTGCAGCAGCCCGTCGCGCTCGGCCTGGGCCAGCGCGAGCGGGATCGAGGCCGACGAGGTGTTGGCCACGCGGTCGACGTTGATGGCGAGCTTCTCGTGCGGCACGCCGAGCTCGTTGGCCGCCGCCTCGATGATGCGCGAGTTGGCCTGGTGGGCGACGAAGAGGTCGAGGTCGTCGACGGTGAGGTCGCTGGCCGCCAGGGCCTCCGTCGTCGCCTCGGTCATCCGCGCGACCGCGTGGCGGTAGACCTCACGGCCCTCCATGCGGAGCTTGCGGTCCTCGTTGTCGGCGTAGAGGAGATCGCCCTGCTCGGGGTCGCAGCCCAGGACGAAGCGGGAGACGCCGCGGTCCAGCTCGCCGGCGGCGACGACCACGGCGCCGGCGCCGTCGCCGAAGAGCACCGCGGTGCCGCGGTCCTCCTGGTCGGTCAGCCGGCTGAGGGCCTCGGCGCCGCAGACCAGGACGACGCGGGCGCGGCCGGTCTCGACCAGCGCGGCGGCCTGGTCCAACCCGTACAGGAAGCCGGCGCAGGCGGCGTTGACGTCGACCGCCGCGGCGCCGTGGGCGCCGATCAGCCGCGCCACCTCGGGCGCCAGGCCCGGGGTGATCCGGTCCGGCGTGATCGTCGTGACGATGACGTGGTCGACCTCGTCGGCGCTGCGGCCGGCGTCGGCCAGCGCGGCGGTGCAGGCCTCGGCGGCCAGTGGCGCCAGCGGCGCGCCCTCGTCGAGCCAGCGGCGGGTGCGGATGCCCGTGCGGCGCACGATCCACGCGTCGTTGGTGTCGAGGCGGTCCTCGAAGTGCTGGTTGTCGATCTCGCGCTCGGGCAGCGCGGCGCCGACGCCGAACAGGCCGGCGGTCAGGCCCCGCGGCAGCGGGCGGCGCGAGCGCGTGCGGGGCAGCGCGGTCGGCGTCGCCGTGGAGGCGGCGGTGATGCGCGCGGTGGTCGTCGCGTCGGTGACCGTCGCCGCCTGCATCACGCGGCCGCCAGGGTTCGCTTGACCAGGCCGGTGAGGACGGCGCCGGGGCCGTGCTCGACGTAGCGGTCGATGCCGGCCGCGCGCAGCGCGAGCATCGTCTCCCGCCAGCGCACGGGGCGCAGCAGGTTCTCGCTGAGCTCGCGGCGCACGTCGGTGAACGGCGACGCGCTGCCGTTGGCGTACACGGGGAAGGCGGGGGTGCCGAGCTCGATGCGCTCCAGCGCGGCCGCCAGGCGCGCGGCCGCCGGCTGCATCAGGGGCGAGTGGAAGGCGGCGGAGACGTCGAGGCGCCGGGCGCGCGCGCCGGTCTCGTCGCGGGCGAGCTCCTCGGCCTGGCCGACGGCGTCCGACGCGCCGGAGAGCACGAGCGGGCCCGGGGCGTTGTCGTTGGCGATCGTCAGGCCCAGGCGCGTGGCGAGCGCGCGGATGGCGTGGTCGTCGCCGCCGAGCATCGCGACCATCGAGCCGTCCTGCAGCGCACCGGCGTCGGCCATCGCGGCGGCGCGCTCGGCGACGAGGCCGACGGCGTCGTCGAAGGTCAGGACGCCCGCGGCCACCAGCGCGGCGTACTCGCCGAGGGAGTGCCCGGCGGCCGCGCGGACCTCGGCGGCCTCGTCGGGCGCGTCCTCGCGCCAGATGTCCCACGCGGCGACGCTGCAGAGCAGGATCGCGGGCTGCTGGAACCGCGTGCCCTCGTCGAGGCGCTCGAACGGGTCGAACCCGAGGACCTCGAGGCCCCGCTCGAACGCGGGCAGGCCGCGGTACGGCTCGTCCATGTCCGGGGCGTGGCTCCCCTGTCCGGGGAAGATCGCGGCAATCGAAGGCACCAGCCATACGTAGCGCGAACGGCGCCGATGGTTTCCCCATCTCGACAGACGACAGCGAGAGTGTCGAATCGCGTGGAAGGCACCCGTTCAGGCGAGCAGCGCGGCGCGTGGCGGTGTATCGGTCAGCGGCGCGAGCGTCTCGCGGTCGCGCGCCGGCGGCGCGACCGCCGTCTCGGCACCGCTCCGCGCCCCGTCGGCGGCCGTCTCAGACGCCGCGGGCGGCGTCCTGCGGTGGTGGCGACGGCCGCCACGAGGGCGTCTCGCAGCTGGTCGAAGGCGTCGGTTGCCGGAAAGTGGTCCACACCCTCTTGACGCGCGAGCGCGAAACCTGTGACGAGGGCCGGACGTCTCGGCCCTATGCGCCGGCCCGCGCTTCGCGCTTGGCCTGGGTGCGCATCTCCGACAGGATGCGCTCCAACCGGGGCTCGGTCTCGTGGTCGACGTGGACCATCGCGGCCGCGACCGCGGGGTGGACGCCGGCGATCAGGCGGTGCATCTCGTGGGCGACCGCGCGGTAGCTCGGGTGCCCCTCGCGCCCGGAGCGCAGCTCGATCAGCTGCATCGCCTCGCGGGCGTTGAGGTCCAGGACGTAGCGGATGCGGTAGCCCAGCGACAGCGCGTACGGCGCGGCGCGGTGCTGCCCCGCGTCGGTGAGCGCCTGCCAGGCGTCGCGCGAGACGTCGAAGGCCCGGCGGACCTCGTCGCCGACGCCGGCGGCGTCGAGCTCCTCGGGCACGCCGGCGCCCAGGTGCGGCGTGAGCTGCTGCCACTGCACGGTCAGCATCCGGTGGCGCTGCAGGTCGCGGAAGGCGCCGTAGTCGGAGACGACCTCGAAGCGGTAGCGCAGCGCCTCGAACCCGCGGCCGGGCCGGTGGCGGCGGTTGCGGCGCTCGCCGATCAGGTCGGCCAGGAGCCGGGCGCGCTCGTCGCCCGAGAGCGTGGCGAGCCGCGCGCGGGTGGCGTCCTCGCTCACGCCGGCGGCCTCGAAGAGCAGCGACGCCAGCAGCGCGTCCTCGTCGCCGTCGACGTGCAGCAGGCGCACCGAGGCGTGGTCCTCGGCGGGCGCGCCGGCGCCGTCGAGGCCGAGGCGCTGCACCCACCGCGCGGCGCCCGCGTCGCGCTCCTGCAGGTAGGCGATCCAGTCGCCGCCGCGGTCGGGGCGCTCGACGCGCGTGACGAACGAGGGCATGACGGCCTGCACGGCCTCGAGGATCCCGGCGCCGTAGTCGCGCGCCTCGGGCAGCGGATGCGCGAGCAGGTGCAGGATCAGCTGCTCGTAGCTCTGGCCCGAGGCGTAGATGCCCATGTGCGACAGCGACGCGGCCGGCAGCAGGCCGCGCAGCAGGTCGAAGGCCTTGGCCTGGATCGCGCGGGTGCGCGCGGGGGACGGGTCGCCGGGGAACTGCCCGTCGATCCAGCCGGTCACCACCGGCAGCGCGCGCGAGTACACGCCGAAGATGTCGTCCATCGCCGCCGCGTAGCCGGGCCCGAGCTCGGGATCGCGGTAGTAGCGGTAGCCGCCGCCCGGCATCGGCGCGTCGTAGGCGATGTAGCGGGTGGACTGCTCCAGGTAGGACGCCAGCCGCGGGCGCTGGAGCACCTTGGTCAGGACGTTGGACGTCCACTCGCAGGCGACGTGCATGCCGCCGAGCTGGGCGACCGAGTCGTCGCCGTAGCCGAGGAAGATCCGCTCGTAGAGGTCGGCCGCGCGCTTGCCCTCGCCGGACTGGGTGGGTGGGTCCGAGTCGAGGTCGCCGGCCGGGGCGCCGTCGGCGAACTCGTCGAGGTACAGGCGGCGCAGCGTGCCCTGGTACCGCGAGTAGCGCGCGAACAGCGCGCCCTTCAGCGTCTCGGGCAGGTTCACCAGCCCGAAGACGGGCCGGTCGAGGTTCGTGACGTGGGGCGCGAGGCGGGCGCGCTCGTCCTCGGTGAAGGTCTCGACGGGGTAGTCCACGGGGCGGGCGATGCTAGCGAGCCCTGCGGCGGCGACCCCGTCCCGCACGGTCCATCCGCACCTTTCCCACCGGCTCGATCTCCACCATTCCCATTGCGCCGACGGAGTTGGTGTACACTGCCCAACCTCCTAATTCCGACTGTGTTTACCCCTTTTCGGAGGACTCCTCTCGTGAAGCCCAAGATCCTGCTCTCCACCATCGCTGCAGCGGCGCTGCTCGTGGCCGGCTGCGGCGGCGCGTCCGACACCTCCACCGGTGCGTCGGCGTCCTCCAGCGGCAGCGGCGGCGGCAGCAAGACCTCGCTCTCCCTCGTCGCGTACTCCACGCCCGAGGTCGTCTACGACGAGATCATCCCGGACTTCCAGGCGACCTCCGCGGGCAAGGGCGTGTCGTTCAAGACGTCCTACGGCGCCTCGGGCGATCAGAGCCGCGCGGTCCTCGCCGGCCAGAAGGCCGACGTCGTCGCCCTCTCGCTGGCGCCCGACGTCGACAAGCTCGTGCCCGACAAGCTCGTCCCCGCCGACTGGGTCAAGCAGACCGAGGCCGCCGGCGGCGCCGGGGGGTTCGTGACCACGTCGCTCGTCTCGTTCGTCGTGCGCAAGGGCAACCCCAAGGGCATCCACGGCTGGGACGACCTGCTCAAGCCGGGCGTCAAGGTCGTCACGCCCAACCCGTTCACCTCGGGCGCCGCCAAGTGGAACATCATGGGCGCCTACCAGCACGGTGGCCTGGCCTACGTCAAGAAGCTGCTGACCCAGCACGTGCCGGTCCAGCCGAAGTCCGGTCGCGAGGCGCTGCAGACCTTCACCGGCGGCGAGGGCGACGTCCTCATCTCCTATGAGTACGAGTACGCGACGGCGGTCAAGAAGGGCGAGAAGAACCTCGAGCTCGTCCAGCCCGCCGACACGTTCCTGATCCAGAACCCGATCGCCGCGACGAGCGCGACCGGCGCCGCGGGCAAGGCCTTCGTGAAGTTCGCGCTCGGCGACGCGGCCCAGCAGCACTTCGCCGATTGGGGCTACCGGCCGGTCAACCCGACGGTCCTGGCCAAGAACAAGTCCAAGTTCCCCGACCCGCAGTCGCTGAAGACGATCGCGGACTTCGGCGGATGGTCCAAGGTCAACGACCAGCTGTTCGACCCCGCCAAGGGGTCGGTCGCCAAGATCGAGTCCGACGCGGGCGTCTCCACGGCGAAGTGAGCACCACGGCCGTCACCCCCACCGCCCCGGCGCCGGTTTCCGCCGGGCGCACCCGCCGCCGGACCGCCGCGCGGTCCGGCGGCGTCGGCGGCGTCGGGCTCGGCCTCGTGACGCTCTGGCTGAGCGTCATCGTGCTCCTGCCGCTGGCGGCCCTGGCCACCAAGTCGCTGGACGGCGGCCTCGGCGCGTTCTGGGACGCGGTCTCCAGCCGCCAGGCCGTCTCGGCGCTGAAGTTCACGATCGTCGTCTCGGTGATCGTCGCGGTGGTCAACGCGGTCGCGGGCCTGGCGATCGCGTGGACGCTCGTGCGCGACGACTTCCCCGGTCGCCGGATCGTCAACGCGGTGATCGACCTGCCGTTCGCGATGCCGACGATCGTCGCCGGCATCACGCTGCTGGCGCTGTGGGGGCCGACGAGCCCGGTCGGCGTCAACCTCGCCTACACGCAGATCGCGGTCGCGCTCGCGCTGCTGTTCGTGACGCTGCCGTTCGGCGTGCGCGCCGTGCAGCCGGTGCTGATCGAGCTGGACCGCGACATGGAGCAGGCCGCGGCGTCGCTCGGCGCGCGGCCGCTGACGATCTTCCGCCGGATCATCTTCCCCAACCTGTTCCCGGCGATCCTGTCGGGTGCCGCGCTGTCGTTCGCGCGGGCGGTGGGGGAGTTCGGCTCGATCGTCCTCATCTCGGGCAACGTGCCGTTCCGGACGCAGGTGTCGTCGGTCTTCATCTTCAAGCAGATCGAGAGCGACAACGCGGGCGGCGCCGCGGCGGTCGCGGTCGTGCTGCTGGGCGTCGCGCTGTCGATGCTGATCGCGCTGCGCTTCATCGAGTACTGGGGCACCCGGCATGACGTCTAGCCGCGCCGCGCTGCGCCGCCGGAAGCTGGGAGGCGGTCGTGATGACCAGTAGTCGCGCCGGGCAACTGTCGATCCGCTTCGTGGCGCTGGCCTACCTCGCGCTCCTGCTGCTGGTCCCGATCGGCATCGTCCTGTACCGGACGTTCGAGCCGGGCGTGGGCGAGGTCTGGAGCTCGATCACGACGCCGGCGGCGACCAGCGCCTTCTGGCTGACGATCGAGATCACGGCGATCGCCGTGCCGCTCAACACCGCCTTCGGCATCGTCGCCGCGCTCGCGCTGGTCCGCTCACGGATGCGCGGCAAGCGCGTGTTCGAGGCGCTGATCGACCTGCCGTTCGCGATCTCGCCCGTGGTCATCGGCCTGGCGCTGTTCCTGCTC
>JAOPZP010000610.1 GCA_025964055.1 Conexibacter sp. | reverse complement strand
CGCCTCGCGCGCCGGGCCGTGGCGCAGCTCGAGCGTGTCGCCCAGCAGGACGAGCCGGTCGGCGCTGGCGACCTCGGCCAGCAGCGGGGCACGGGCGCCGGCGTCGCGCAGGACGTCGACGCCCGTGCGTCCCCCGAGGTGCAGATCGGAGACGACGAGGCTGCGCATTCGGACGCCGAGGCTAGTGTCTCGGCGCCTCGTCTACGCCAGGCCCGCCGTACGCCGCCCGTTCGTCGCGGTCGCCAGCCGGTTGGGCACGACGCGGTCGATCAGGCCGTACTCCACGCACTCCTGGGCGGTGAAGTAGCGGTCGCGCTCGATGTCGGCCTTGATGCGCGCCACATCCTGGCCGGTGTGCTGGGCGTAGATCTCCTCGTACCGGCGGCGCAGCGAGATGGCCTCGCGGGCGTGGATCTCCATGTCGCTGGACTGCCCCTGGTAGGAGCCGTGCGGCTGGTGGATGAGGATGCGCGCGTTGGGCAAGGCCATGCGCTTGCCCTCGGCCCCGCCGGCGAGCACGAGCGAGCCGCCGGACATCGCGATGCCGCAGCAGATCGTCGCGACGTCGCAGCGGACGAACTGCATCGCGTCGTAGATGGCCAGCGCCGCGTACGCCGAGCCGCCCGGCGAGTTGACGTACAGGCTGATGTCCTTGTCGGGGTCGTCAGCCTCCAGGTGCAGCAGCTGGGCGACGATCAGGTTGGCGATCTCGTCGTCGATCTGGCTGCCGAGGAACACGACGCGGTCGTTGAGCAGGCGCGAGTAGATGTCGAACGAGCGCTCGCCGCGCGGCGACTGCTCGACGACCATGGGGACCATGGGCATGGCTGGCTCCTTGTCGTTCGCGCAACCGTTTGGTTGCACGTCGACGAGACGGTAGCATCCGCAACCATGGAGTTGCACGAAGCCGTGGGCGCCCTGCGCCGGGAGATCATCCTCGACGCGCCGCGCGACGCGGTCTGGGAGCTCGTCGCCGAGCCCGACGGGCTGGCGGGCTGGCTGGCCGACGACGTCGACCTGCCCGCCGTCGAGCCGGGCGCCGAGGGCACCGTGCTCGAGGGCGGGGAGCTGCGCCGGGTCACGATCGAGGAGGTCGAGGACGGTCGCCGCGTCGCGCTGTCGTGGTGCGCGCCCGGCGGCGACCCGTCGCTGGTCGAGCTCACGCTCGACGATGCCGAGGACGGCCGCACGCGCATGGTCGTCGTCGAGGTGCCGCTGGCGACGCTGCGCGCCGTCGCGGTCCGCACCGAGGACGCCTGGGCGGCGGCCGGCCGCACCCGCGGCCCGCAGATGGCCGTCGCGGCCTGATGGAGCGCACCGCCGCCGATCCCGGTCCGGTCTTCGCCGCGCTCGCCGACCCGACCCGCCGCGAGGTCGTCCGCCTCCTCGCCGCCCAGCCCGGTCTGACCGCCTCGGCCCTGGCCGACGAGCTGCCCGTCAGCCGCCAGGCGATCGCCAAGCACCTCGCCCAGCTCCGCGACGCCGGCCTGGCCGAGGCCGAGCACACCGGCCGCGAGACCCGCTACCGCCTGACGCCCGAGCCACTGGCCGGCGCGATGGAGTGGATGGTCGCCGCCGGCGCCCAATGGGACACGCGGCTGGAGCGACTCAAGCGGCGGCTGTAGGGGGGCGCGGCCGTCACCGGGCGCCCGGCCTGGCTCGGGCGCCGGCACTCACGCGGCGACGTTCAGCGCATGCGTCTCCAGGCACATTGGATGGCGTAGTACACGATTACGGCGATGTAGGCCGCGACCATGACCAGGATCCAACCCACATCGCCGGTGAGCAGCGACACAGCGGCTGCCGCCACGAGGATCGTCACCGCGACGAACCAGTCGCGCCTTCGTGTATCCCAGGAATTCAAGAAGAGCTCTCGCCAGGACCTATCGAGTGCGGTACGTGTAGCGACAGTACTCGGCCGCACCGCTGTTACGGCCAGCGCTCGACGTGGCAACCTCGACTTGAGCTGTCCGACCGCCGCTGCGGACCCACTGCGGCGCCTCGGCGTTCCACTCCTCGCGGTTGCGCCGCTCGTGCTCGTTCAGCCCTGCGAGGTCGAGGTCGCCCATTGGGCGACGGCACCGGCGTTGGGCTCCGGTCGTGCACGATTGCCACGTGGCTCTGGACAGCACCAGCGCGAGGCGTACGTTGGTCCGGACAAGCGGTCGCGGACCGACCGGACCTCCCGGTCTCATGCTGAAGATGCCTCCCCATACGGCTCATCAGAGCCAGGAGTTGCATCATGTTCTCTCAGTGCAAGAAGTTCCTGCTGTTCGCGGTGCTGGTCGGTGCATCGCTGTTTGGTATCGGTCGCGGGCGCGGCGACTGCCACCGTGGCCAACGGTCCCAACGTCACGGGCACCGCGACCAGCAGCACGCTGCTCAAGCTGCATAACAGCGGCAAGACGCTGTCGTGTACGGGCTCAACCGCCACGGGTACCGTGGCAGCGTCTAGTTCCGGATCCGTTCCGCCTGGCTTTCGAATCGGCACGCTGACTCCGGCCTTCACGGGCTGCAACATCGTTGGCGGCCTCGGCATCACTGTGAAATGTCAACCAGCGGCGCTCAACGTGAACGCCCTCACGGCGTCCGGCAGCACCAAGGGGTCGATCTCAAGCGTCAGCTGTCACATCTTCGTGACGTCGCAGACGGCATGCAGAATCACCGTTACCGGCAGCATCGGCGCAACGCACGCCAACTCGCCGTCGCTGACCACCACCGACACCAACCACCAATCCCTCGCCTCCGGCAGCAGTACCAACGGCGCCGGGAGCGCCTGCGCGGTGCTGCCTAACGACGCGAGCGCAAGACTCGTCAACGCAAGCAGCGGCGACCTGCAATACAACAACTCGCCGACGAACCTGACGATCAACGCCACTGCGGGCGGAGGCTGGACGGTGTCACCAGATCCTGCTCACGCTACTGCCGCCGGCGTCGTGGTTGACTTCACGAACAACACAGGCAGCACGGTGACCATCACAAGCGTGACCAGACCGTCGAATGTCACGCACTCCCTCATCGGTGCTGGTCCCACGCCGGTCACAAACGGGTCGACGCTGCCACTTACCATCACGCTAAATTCTGGTACCTCGGCCGGAACCGTGACAATCAGCAGCGCAACCGGCGCCGAGGCATCCGTGACCCTGAACTAATCTCGCCTAACTCGACTCCCTCAACGACACCACGGGCGGCGCGGTCGCGCCGCTCGTGCTCGTTCAGCCCTGCGAGGTCGAGGTCGCCCATTGGGCGACGGCACCGGCGGCCTCGGGACCGTGCCCGGCCAGCGCCGCCCGGCGGCGCTCCTTCGTGGCTCTCACGCCGAGGTCGGCGGC
Source organism: Conexibacter sp. (assembly GCA_025964055.1). Classification (GTDB taxonomy): domain Bacteria; phylum Actinomycetota; class Thermoleophilia; order Solirubrobacterales; family Solirubrobacteraceae; genus Baekduia. Next base: position 188 of record JAOPZP010000610.1, on the reverse strand, counting down.
CTCCAGGAGATCCTCGGGCGTCGCGCCGTCCTTGGGGAAGATGGCCACGCCGATGGACGCTCGCACCGGCACGTGGTCGGCCGCCTCGATGGCGCCGAGCGCCTCCTCGATGCGGCGGGCGAGCATCGTCGCGCCCTCCTCGTCGGACTCCGGCAGCAGCACGGAGAACTCGTCGCCGCCCTGGCGGG
>JAOPZP010000340.1 GCA_025964055.1 Conexibacter sp. | reverse complement strand
GGTCGACGACTTCGGCACCGGGCAGTCTTCGCTGGAGCAGCTCAAGAACGTGCCGGCCGACGAGCTGAAGCTCGACCGCAGCTTCGTGCTCGGCATGGTCGACGATCCGCAGGACGCGGCGATCGTCGGCTCGGTCGTCGGCCTGGGCCGCGCGCTGGGGCTGCGCGTCGTGGCCGAGGGCGTCGAGACGGCCGAGGCGTTCCAGCGGCTGGCCGACCTGGGGTGCGACGTGGCGCAGGGCTTCGGCCTCGCGCGCCCCATGCCGGCCCCGCAGTTCGAGCGCTGGGCGCGGGAGCCGTCCGACCGCGCCCGCCTGCTGGTGCCGGCGCTGCACACGTCGCGCTCGACGTGGCGCCGGCGCGTGCGCGTGGCGTCCTGACGTTCAGCGGTCCGCGGCGTACCACGCCAGCGTGCGGCGGAGACCCTCTTCGAGGTCGACCGCGGGGCGCCAGCCGCAGACGCGCGCGATCTTGCCGACGTCGACGTACTGGCGCGAGATCTCCCCCGGCGTCGTGGCGGCCGGGTCGTAGCTGGCATCCAGCGGAGCGCCCGCCACGCGGCCCAGCGTCTCGACCACTTCACGGACGCTCACCGGTCGGCCGCCGCCGGCGTTGAAGGCCTCGCCGCAGGCGCTGGGGCCGTCCTCGCGGTCGAGGGCGTCGGCGATCGCCAGGTAGGCGGCGATGGCGTCCTCGACGTAGAGGAAGTCGCGCTCCGGCGTGCCGTCGGAGCGGATCCGCGGGGCGCGGCCGTCCAGCGTGGCGGCGACGAGCTCGGGGATCAGCCGCGACCGGTTGCGGTCGCCGCCGCCGTAGACGTTGGTCAGGCGGGTGGTGGCCACGGGCAGGCCGAAGGTGTGCCAGTAGGAGCGCGCGACGAGGTCGGTCGCGGCCTTGGACACCTCGTAGGGATGGCGCGGGTGCAGCGCCGTGTCCTCGGTGTAGGGCAGCGTCGCGTGCTCGCCGTAGGCCATGCCGGAGGCGGCGACGATCGTCCGGCCCACGCCGCCGCGCCGGGCGGCCTCGAGGATGGCCACGGTGCCCTGGATGTTGGTGGTGAACGTGGGCGCGGGCGAGGCGTTGGCCGCGCCCACGATCGTCTGGGCGGCGAGGTGGAAGACCGTTCCGACGTCGTGCTCGACGACGGTTCTGGCCATCAGCGGGGCGTCGGTCACGTCGCCGTGGATCACCGCGCAGCGCGCCTCGCTGCCGTCGCGGGCCAGGGCGGTGCCGGCCGTGCCGTCGCGCTTGAGGACGACGACGCGCTCGCCGCGCGCCAGCAGCGCCCGGACCAGCCAGCCGCCCAGCATGCCGTAGGCGCCGGTGACGAAGGTCGCGCCGGGGGTGCTCACGGCGTGGTCCAGGTCCGCCACGGCGGGGCGCCGGAGAGCCACAGGTCGTTCAGCAGGACCGCGTCCTTGTAGGTGTCCATGCAGTCCCAGAAGCCGTCGTGGCGGAAGGCCCGCAGCTGGCCGTCGGCCGAGAGTCGCTCCAGCGGCTCGCGCTCCAGGACGTGGCCGGGCTCCAGGCGCTCGAGGACCGGCGTGTCGAACACGAAGAAGCCGCCGTTGATCCAGTGCTCGGAGCGCGGCTTCTCGCGGAAGCCGGTCACGCGGGCGTCGCCGTCGAGCTCGGTCACGCCGAACTGCAGCTCGGGCCGCACGACGGTCATGGTCGCCGCGCCGTCGTGGGCGTCGTGGAACGCCAGCAGCGCCCGCAGGTCGACGTCGGCGACGCCGTCGGCATAGGTGGCGCAGAACGTCGGGCCGCCGTTCAGGTGCGCGGCCGCGGCGTGGAGGCGACCGCCGGTCGGCGCCTCTACGCCGGTGTCCACGCAGGCGACGCGGACGCCCGCGGGCCAGTCGTGGGTCGTGACGAACTCCTCGATCTGCTCGCCGAGGTAGCCGGTGCAGAGCACGAAGTCGGTGAACCCGGCGTGCGCGTAGAGCCGGATGACGTGCCAGAGGATCGGCAGGCCGCCGATCTCCACCAGCGCCTTCGGGATCGTGCGCGTGTGCTCCTGCAGCCGGGTGCCACGCCCGCCGCAGAGGATCGCCACCGGTGGAGTCCGCCCCATGCGGGCGGGAGCATGCCCGACGGCGCCCCCGGACGTCACCCGCCCGGGTCAAACCCCTTTGTGCAGTGGCTATGCGAAAACGGGGACAGTCCCCCTTCGTGCAGTGGCTATGCAAAAAGGGGGACAGTCCCCCTTCGTGCAGTGGGTGTGCGAAAAGGGGGACAGTCCCCCTTTGTGCAGTGGGTGTGCGAAAAGGGGGACTGTCCCCGCTGGTCCGGGCACCCTTAGGATTCCTTTCACATGACCGTCCCTGCCGAGATCTTCAAGGCCTACGACATCCGGGGCATCCACGGGGAGCAGTTGGGGCCCGACGACGCCGAGCAGATCGGCCGCGCCTTCGCCCGCGTGATCGGGCAGCTGGAGGGCAAGCCCACGACCGAGCTGCGCCTGGGCCTGGGCCGCGACATGCGCCTCTCGGCTCCCGAGATGGCCGCGCGCTACCGCGACGGCATGGTGGCCGAGGGTGCGGCGGTCCTCGACGCCGGCCAGGTCGGCACCGAGATGTTGTACTACCTGGTCGGCTCGCGCGACCTCGACGGCGGCCTCATGTGCACCGCCTCGCACAACCCCAAGGCCTACACCGGCGCCAAGCTCGTCAAGCGCGGCGCCATCGCGCTGAGCGGCGACGAGGGCATCCAGGACATCCGGCGGATGGTCCAGGAGGGACTTGGCGAACCGGCCGACACGGATGGGCGCGCCGGTCTCGTCGAGGAGGTCGAGATCTACGAGGAGTTCCAGGCCGCCGCGCTGAAGACGATCGACCCGACCAACGTCAAGCCGCTGAAGGTCGTCGTCGACGGCGGCAACGGCATGGCCGGCCCGATGGCCGGGCCGATCCTGCGCGACCTCGGCCTCGACCTCGTCGAGACCTACTTCACACCCGACGGCAACTTCCCCGGCCACGAGCCCAACCCGCTGCTGGAGGAGAACCGGCAGTTCATCGTGGACAAGGTGGTCGCCGAGGGCGCCGACCTCGGCATCGCCTGGGACGGCGACGCCGACCGCTGCTTCTTCATCGACGACCAGGGGCGCTTCGTCGCCGGCGACTTCCTCACCGCGATCATGGCCGAGCACCTGCTCGAGAAGCGGCCGGGCAGCCACATCCTCTACGACGCCCGCGCCTCCCGTGCGGTGCCCGACACCGTCGAGGCGGCCGGCGGCACGCCGCACATCAACCGCGTCGGCCACGCCTTCTTCAAGACCCGCATGCGCGACGAGGGCGCGATCTTCGGCGGCGAGGTCTCCGGCCACTACTACTTCCATGACTTCTACAACGCCGACAGCGGCACGCTCCCCGCGCTGCTGATGCTCGAGAAGCTCAGCGTCGAGGGCAAGAAGCTCTCGGAGATCATCGCGCCCTACGAGAGCAAGTACTTCATCTCGGGCGAGATCAACTCCGAGGTCGAGGACGCGCCGGCCAAGATGGCCGCGCTCGAGGAGCACTACGGCGCGATGGACGGCGCGAAGGTCACCCACGTCGACGGCGTGTCGGTCGACTTCCCCGACTGGCACTTCAACGTGCGCGCCTCCAACACCGAGCCGCTGCTGCGCCTGACGATGGAGTCCCTCGTCTCGCCGCAGAACATGGAGGCCAAGCGCGACGAGCTGCTCGGCCGGATCCGCGCGTGAGCGACACGCAGGGGATCCACGCCCTCCCCGTTCCCACCCCGTTCGCCGTCGGGCGCGTCAACTGCTACCTGATCGACGACGACCCGCTGACGCTGGTCGACGCCGGGCCCAACTCGGGCACGTCGCTGACCGAGCTGGAGAAGGCGCTTGCCGCGCACGGCCGCAAGGTCGAGGACCTCGAGCGCATCGTGCTGACCCATCAGCACATCGACCACATCGGCCTCGCGCAGATCCTGGCCGACCGCTCGGGGGCCGAGGTCTGCGCGCTGGACCGGCTGGCCCCGTGGCTGGCGCGCTTCGGCTCCGAGATGGACGCCGACGACCAGTTCTCCGAGGCCGTGATGCTGCGCAACGGCATCCCGCAGGACATCGCGATCGCGCTGCGCGCCGTCACCGCCCAGTTCCGCGCGTGGGGCTCGTCGGTGCAGGTCACCCGGCCGCTGGCGCCCGGCGACGAGCTGACCTTCGCCGGCCGCTCCTGGCGCGTCCACCACCGGCCGGGACACTCGCCGTCGGACACCGTGTTCCACGACGAGGCCACCGGCGTGCTGCTCGGCGGCGACCACCTCATCAAGCACATCTCCTCCAACCCGCTGATCAGCCGTCCGCTGGACGGCGGGCGGCCCGAGGACCGCCCGCAGGCGCTGATCACCTACATGGCGTCGATGAAGGCGACGCGCGCCATGGACCTGCAGACCGTGCTCTCCGGCCACGGCGACCCGGTCGAGGACCACCGGGCGCTGATCGACGAGCGCTTCGCGGCCCACGAGCGGCGGGTCCGCAAGATCGCCGGGATCGTGGCCAGCGGGCCGAAGTCGGGCTTCGAGATCGCCCAGGAGATGTGGGGCAACGTCGCGGTGACGCAGGCCTACCTCACGCTGTCGGAGGTGCTGGGACACGTCGACCTGCTGCTGGAGCGCGGCGAGCTCGTCGAGGTCGAGGACGACGGCGGCGTGGTCCGCTTCGCCCCGGCGCGATGAGGCAGGCGGGGCGGCGCTGATGGCCTTCGCCGAGGACGAGGCGCGCCGCCGCGGGCTGCCGGAGGTGCTAGGCACACCACCGCGGCGATCGCCGACAAGCGCGCGGGGCTAGTCGTCGCCGACCGGGTCGCGCAGCGGGAGCGCGTTGCGGGCGACGAGCGTCGCGAGCGCGGCGCGCCACTGCTCGGCGAGCTCCGGCACGGCCGCGACGGCGGCCAGCGCGGGCGGGTCGTGCCGGTCGCGGTAGGTGACGCGCATGACCTCGGCGACCGTGACGTCGCTGACGCGCCGCACCAGCTCGAGCGCGTCGCCGGCGCCGACGTCGCCCGGCTCCACGACGCGGAAGTAGAACCCCGACTTGAGTCCGCGAGCCATCTCGGCCGGCAGCGTCCGCGCGTTCCAGCGGGCGGCCAGCTTGAAGCACGGACCGCGCGGCTGGCTGACCTGCACGGTCGCCGTTCCCAAGGTGTAGGTGTCGCCGATGTACACCATGTCCTCGGTCATCCCGGCGAGCGTGAGGTTCTCCCCGAACGCGCCGTGCGGCAGCTCGGCGCGCTCCAGGAACGAGGCCCAGAGCGGCAGGTGCTCGGCCGGGTAGCAGCAGACCGCCTTGTCGGGACCGCCGTGGACGGTCAGGTCGGCCTGCTGGTCGCCGTCGAGGTTGTCGACGCCCAGCGCGACGCGGCCGTCGACGCCGGCCTTGACGATGCTCGACGGGACCTTGCGCCCGCGCCAGCGCAGGTCCGACGGGCGGCCGACCTGGACGGACAGGACGCGGCCGGCGCTCACGCCAGCACCTCGGTCATGAGCGCGTCCATCGCGCGCGCGGTCGCGTCCCAGGTCAGCGGCGCGGCCTGCGGCGGCCCGGTCGCGCGCCATGGCGCGGGATCGTCGATGGCGCGCTCCAGCGCGGCGGCCAGCGCCTCGGGGTCGGTCGGGTCGACCAGCTGCGCGGCGTCGCCGCAGACCTCGGGCAGGGCCCCGCGCGCGGCCGCGACGACCGGCACGCCCGCCGCCAGCGCCTCGAGCGCGGTCAGCCCGAAGCCCTCGTAGAGCGACGGCAGGACGAACGCCGCCGCGCCCGCGTAGAGCCCGGGCAGCAGTGCGTCGTCGACGTGGCCGAGCGCCCGCACGCCAGCGGTGTCGGCCTCGGTGCGGAACTGCGGCCGGTCGCCCCCGGCGGCGACGAGATCGACGCCGCGGGCCGCCAGGCGGCGGGCCGCCAGGTCCAGCGCGCCGAGGTTCTTGCGGGCGGTGCGGCTGGCGACGGTCAGCACGTAGGGGCGCTCGGCGAGCCCC
>JAOPZP010000319.1 GCA_025964055.1 Conexibacter sp. | reverse complement strand
ACCTCGACGACGCGGTCGCGCGCTGCCGGGCCGCCAAGGGCGTCGGCCGCGCGCTAAGCGTCGGGTTGCAGGGCAACGCCGCCGAGCTTGTGCCGGCGCTGCTGGCCATGGGCTTCGAGGCAGACATCGTCACCGACCAGACCTCCGCCCACGACCCGCTGGTGGGCTACGTCCCCGACGGCATGAGCCTGGCGGAGGCCGACGCCCTGCGGGCCGAGGATCCCGACGCCTACATCAAGCGTTCGCGCGCGGCGATCGCCGCCCACTGCGCCGCGATGGTCGGCTTCCTCGATCGCGGAGCCGAGGTCTTCGACTACGGCAACAGCCTGCGGGCCGAGGCGCGCAACGGCGGCTTCGAGCGCGCCTTCGCCTACCCCGGCTTCGTCCCCGCCTACGTGCGCCCGCTGTTCTGCGAGGGCAAGGGGCCGTTTCGCTGGGTCGCCCTGTCGGGCGACCCAGCCGACATCGCCGCGACCGATCGGGCGGTGCTCGAGGAGTTCGGCGACGACGAGCGGCTCGTGCGCTGGATCGAGCAGGCCCAGGACCGGATCGCCTTCCAGGGGCTGCCGGCCCGGATCTGCTGGCTGGGCTACGGGGAGCGCGCCCGGCTGGGCCTGCGCTTCAACGCGATGGTCGCCAGCGGTGAGCTCTCCGCACCCATCGTCATCGGCCGCGACCACCTCGACGCCGGCTCGGTCGCGTCGCCCTACCGCGAGACCGAGGGCATGGCCGACGAGTCCGACGCGATCGCCGACTGGCCGCTGCTCAACGCGCTGGTGACCACGGCGTCGGGCGCCTCCTGGGTGAGCATCCACCACGGGGGCGGCGTGGGGATCGGGCGCTCGATCCATGCGGGCATGGTGTGCCTGGCCGACGGCACCGAGCTCGCGGCCGAGAAGCTGGAGCGCGTGCTGACCGCCGACCCGGGCACCGGGGTCATGCGCCACGTCGACGCGGGCTACCCGCGCGCGATCGCGGTGGCGGAGGAGCGGGGCGTCAGGATTCCGATGCGCGAGGGCGCGTGAGCATCCGCGAGGTCGTCACGGTCGGGGACCCGGTGCTGCGGCGGCGCGCGCGCGAGATCACGCGCGACGAGCTCGCCTCGCCGGAGGTCCAGCAGCTGATCGACGACCTGATCGACACGATGCGCGCCGCCGGTGGCGCGGGCATCGCCGCCAACCAGATCGGCGACCTGCGCCGCGTCGCGGTCATCGAGGTCCAGGACAACCCGCGCTACCCCTACAAGCCGCCGATCCCGCTGACCGTCCTGGTCAACCCGACCATCGAGCCGGTCGACGCGGAGCTCGTGGCGATCAACGAAGGCTGCCTGTCGGTGCCCGACCTGCGCGGCGAGCTCGAGCGCCACGTGAGCATCCGCGTGCAGCGCCTGGACCGCGACGGCCGCGAGCACGACGAGATCCGTCGCGGCCTGACCGCCGGGACGTTCCAGCACGAGGTCGACCACCTCGACGGGATCCTCTTCCTCGATCGCGCCGACCCGCGGACCTTCACGACGTGGGAGCAGTTCGAGCGGTTCCACCGCGCCGCGTTCGTGGAGCGGATCAGCGCGTTCGTGGAGCGGGTCGGCTCGTGACGACGCTGTGGTGCGAGCTGGCGTGGCTCGGCGCCGACGAGGCGCAGGCCGGGGTGGTGCTGGAGGTCGACGGGGAGCGGATTGCGCGGGTCGAGGCCGGCGTCGGGGTGCCACCGGCGGGCGCGCACCGGCTGGCGGGTCTGACGCTCCCCGGCCTGGGCAACGCCCACTCGCATGCCTTCCAGCGCGGCCTGCGCGGGCGGACCCACGGCGCGACGGGCTCGTTCTGGACCTGGCGCGAGCAGATGTACGCCTTGGCGGAGGGGATCGATCCCGACCGCTACCTCGCGCTCGCGCGGGCGACGTTCGGCGAGATGGCGCTGGCCGGGATCACGCTCGTCGGCGAGTTCCACTACCTGCACCACGGCGCCGGCGGACGCCCGTTCGCCGACCCCAACGCGTTCGGCGCGGCCGTGATGCAGGCCGCCGCCGAGGTCGGGATCCGGCTGACGCTCCTGGACGCGTGCTACCTGGAGGGCGGTCTGGACCGCTTCCGTGACGCGAGCGCCGAGGCGTGGGCGGCGCGGGTCGAGGCGCTGGCCGAGGGTCCCCAGGTGCGGGTGGGAGCGGCGATCCACAGCGTGCGCGCGGTCGACCCGGCCGGTGCGGCCGTGGTGGCGGCCTGGGCCGCGGCGCGCGAGCGCCCCCTGCACGCGCACGTCTCCGAGCAGCCGCGCGAGAACGAGGAGTGCCTGGCCCGCCACGGCGCCACGCCGACCGCGGTCCTGGCGCGAGCGGGCGCGCTGGAGGCCACGTTCACGGCCGTGCACGCGACCCACCTGGCCGACGCCGACGTGGCGTTGCTGGGCGGCGCGGGCGCCACCTGCTGCCTCTGCCCGACGACCGAGCGCGACCTGGCCGACGGCATCGGCGGCGCGCGGGCGCTGGTCGACGCGGGCGCGCGCCTGGCGGTCGGCAGCGATTCGCAGGCGGTGATCGACCTGCTGGAGGAGGCGCGCGCGATCGAGCTCGACGAGCGCCTGGCGACCGGGGTGCGGGGCAACCACTCGGCCGCGGCGCTGCTGCGCGCCGCGACCGCCGGCGGCTACGCGAGCCTCGGCTGGCCCGAGGGCGGTGCGCTCGTCGAAGGCGGCCTGGCCGACCTCGCGACCCTGAGCCTGGACGCCGTGCGCCTGGCCGGCACCGAGGGCGAGCACGCGGTCTCGTCCGTCGTCTTCGCGGGCACGGCCGCCGACGTCCGCGACGTCATGGTCGGCGGGCGCTGGATCGTGCGCGACGGGCGGCACGTGACGCTGGACGTGCCCTCCGAGCTGCGGCGGGTGCTGGCGTGACCACGCTCGCCATCGACCGGATCGGCCTGCTGGTCACCAACGACCCGGGGCTCGGCGAGGGGCCGCTCGGGGTCGTGCGCGACGCCGCACTCGTGCTCGAGGGCGACCGCGTCCTGGCCGTCGAGCGCGCCGGAGCCCAGGCCGACGAGCGGATCGACGCCGGCGGGCGCTGCGTGATCCCGGGGTTCGTCGACAGCCACACGCACTTGGTCTTTGCGGGTGAGCGCGGCGACGAGTTCGCCGCGCGGATGGCCGGCGCGCCGTACCGCGCCGGCGGCATCCGCACGACGACCGACGCGACGCGCGCCGCCTCCGACGACGCGCTCACCGGCCTCGCGCGCCGCCGCCGCGACGAGGCGCTGCGGGGCGGCATCACCCACTTGGAGATCAAGTCCGGCTACGGGCTCGACGTCGCGACCGAGGAACGGCTCTGCGCGGTGGCGGCGCAGCTCACCGACGACGTGACGTTCCTCGGCGCGCACGTCGTCCCCGCGGAGTACGCCGGCCGCGCCGACGACTACGTCGGGCTGGTCTGCGGGCCGATGCTGGCCGCGTGCGCGCCGCACGCGCGCTGGATCGACGTGTTCTGCGAGGACGGCGCGTTCGACGAGGAGCAGTCGCGCGCGGTGCTCGAGGCGGGACGCGCGGCGGGCCTCGGGCTCCGCGTGCACGGCAACCAGCTCGGGCCGGGCGCGGGCGTCCGCCTGGCCGTCGAGCTCGGGGCCGCCTCGGTCGACCACTGCACCCACCTGACCGACGACGACGTCGCGGCGCTGGCCGGCGGGGAGACCGTCGCCACGTTCCTGCCCGCCACCGACTTCTCCACCCGCGAGCCCTATCCCGACGCACGGCGCGTGCTCGACGCCGGCGGCCGGGTGGCCGTCGCCACCAACTGCAACCCGGGCTCCAGCTACACGACCTCGATGGCGTTCTGCATCGCCCTGGCGGTCCGCGACCTGCACATGACGATCGACGAGGCGCTGCAGGCCGCGACGCTCGGCGGCGCCCGCGCACTGCGGCGCACCGACGTGGGGCACCTCGCGCCGGGCGCCCGCGCCGACGCCGTCGTCCTGGACGCGCCGTCGCACGCCCACCTCGTCTACCGCCCGGGCGTGCCGCTCGCGGCCACGACGATCAGCGCGGGGCGCGTCGCCTGGTCGGCGCCGTGGTCGTGACGCTCACAGCTCCCGTTCGTAGAAAAAGCTCAGCGGGCCGTCGGGCCGGCCCTCGCGGTTGCTGAACCCGAGGCTCTCGTAGAGCGCACGAGCGGCGACGTCGTCCTCGCTGGTCCCGAGCTCCATGCGGTCGGCTCCCGCGTCGCGCGCGACCGCGATCGCCGAGTCCATCAGGGCACGGCCGAGCCCCCGGCCCCGCCGCGCCGGAACGACGTACAACTCGGCCAGGTAGCACTCGAGCGCGAGCGACCAGATCGCCGGCCGGAACCGGAGGACCGCCAGCCCGTCGGGGCGGTCGCCGGCGAACAGCACGATCGTCTCGCCGCCCGCCATCAGCTGCCGCAGGCGATCGGCGAGCGCCTCCGCCGGCGGGGTGGGCTCCTCGAACTCGCGGTTGAAGTCGTGCAGGAGCCGGCCGATCGCGGCGGCGTCCGCGGCGGTGGCCCGGCGGACCTGGGGCTCGGCCGTCATGGGGCCGAGTCTTGCGCCCGGCGCCGTCCGACGGCAAATGGGCAGCGCCGCGGTTCTGGGTACGCCCCGAGCCATGCGCCTGCTCGCCATCGCCGACGAGGAGTCCTGGCTGCCGCTCGGCGCGCTCGTCGAGACGCACGCCCCCGACGTGGTCGTCACCCTCGGCGACCTCGAGCCCGACGTCCTGGACCCGCTCGGCCGCTACCCGGTGCCCGTGCTGGGCGTGTACGGCAACCACGACGACGGCCGGTACCTCGACGCGTCCAACACCACCAACCTGCACCTCGCGTCGGCGACCGTCGACGGGGTCTCCTTCGCCGGCTTCGAGGGCTGCGTCCGCTACACGCCCGGCGCCGCGCTGCAGTACACCCAGCCGCAGGCCTCGCGCCTGGCGCGCCGCATCCCGCCCGCCGACGTCCTCATCAGCCACTCGCCGCCGCGCGGC
>JAOPZP010000317.1 GCA_025964055.1 Conexibacter sp. | reverse complement strand
CCAGCCCCGAAAGGACCAGCACAACCGGATACGGCAGGCGGACCCGGCGCGCCAACTCGACGAGCAGCGAGATCGCCACCAGCAGCCCGATGAACACTTCTGCGTCCGGAATGCCCGCTCCTCAGCGTGGCTCCGCCGCCAGGATGGCGCAACGGTGGACGTCGCGTCCGGGCCTGTGCGGTTGGACAGCCATGGTGTCCCTCCTGATCCTGGATCTAGGGCGTTGGCCGCTCACTCCAAGCGCCACACCTGCCGCGGCCCGTCACCAGGACCATGAGACGCAGGTTGGCGGCGGGCGTACGTGGCGGCCACTGAGCGACGCTGATCGCCCGTCGTTTCCCGAGCCGGGACCGCGCGGCCGGTGTGGCCGGTCGCGCGGCTCGAGAACACCTTGCGCTTGGAAGCCGGCGCGCGCACCCGATAATGGAAACTGTGACCACCGACGATCCCCAGGGAGCACTCAGGCGGGCGCGCAGGCGAGGCGGCCCGGACGGCCACGGCGCTGCACCGAGTCCACGACGCTAGGGGCGAGGCGTGGACGCCCTCAGCCTGCTGTGGCTGTTCTTCATCTTCGCGTCTTTGCAGCCGGCACTCACACGCCAGCGGATGCTGCTGCAGCGACGCACCGCCCTGCGCTCGATCTCGAAGGCGCGTGGCGCGACCGTGATCACCCTGATCCATCGCCAGGAATCGATGTCGCTGCTCGGGTTCCCGATCGTGCGCTACATCGACATCGACGACGCAGAGGATGTCCTGCGGGCCATCCACGACACTCCGCCCGGTCGCCCCATCGAGATCATCCTCCATACACCCGGGGGGATGGTGATCGCGGCGCGGCAGATCGCGGCGGCCCTCTCCGACCACGACGGCCCGGTGACCGCGGTCGTGCCGCACTATGCGATGAGCGGCGGGACGCTGATCGCCTTGGCCGCGGACGAGATCCTCGTCGAGTCGCACGCCGCGCTCGGTCCCGTCGACCCGCAACTCGGCCAGTACCCCGCAGCGTCGCTCATCGCCGTGGCCGAGCGGCCCGGCGACCACGACGACGAGACGCTCCTCATGGCGGACGTCGGGCGCAAGGCGATCGCGCAGGTCGAAGGATTCACGACGCGGCTGCTGCAGCGCCACCTTGCCGCCGACCAGGCCCGCGCGGTCGCTCATGCGCTGGCGTCTGGCGTCTGGACGCACGACCATCCACTTCTGCCTGACGACCTGCGCGCTCTCGGGCTGCCGATCGCAGAGGGCGTGCCCGCCGAAGAGCGCGATCTGATGACGTTGTATCCCCAGCCCACGGGCCGCACGCCGGCCGTCGAGTACGTCCCCGGCCCCGGCGCACCGCTCCCCCCGCGTCGGAGGCTGCCGTCTGGCTCCCGCCGGGGGTGACGGGTACCGAGGAGGACGAGAGGTCGGCGTCCACCTGTTGGGACGACGGCTGTACGAGGCGATGCTTTGGTGGTGGCGGTCGCGCTGGCCAGCGCTGGATCGCAGCGAGATGCGCCGAGCACCGGCAGCTGCGCGATCACGTGCACCACGTCAGCCGAGCCCGACGACGCCGTCGTCGGCCAGGCGCCCGATCTCGGCGTCGCTCAACCCTAGGACGTCGTTGAGCACCTCCGCGGTGTGCTCGCCCAGCGCCGGCGCGCGCCGCACGGGCGTGCGCGGGATGGCGGAGAAGTCCAGCGGCGTGCCGGGCATCCGGTAGCGGCCGACACCGGGATGCTCGACCTCCTCCCACATCTCGGAGTCGGTCGCCACGCGCGGATCGTCATCGACCAGTTGGCGGAACGTCTGGTAGGGACCCCACGACACGCCCGTGCCGGTGAACGCCTCCCGGACGTCGTCCAAGTCGCGCGACTGAAACCACGGCCGCAGGATCGCCGCGATCAGGTCGCGGTCTTCGAAGCGTCCGGACTCGGTGTCGAGGTCGACCCCCGTCGCCTCGTTGATCTTGGCCATCTGCTGGCGCGTCCCGGTGACGTCGAGGAGCGCCTCCCACTGGCGGTTGGTCAACGCAACCACCATCACATGGCGCTCGTCACGGGTGAGGAAGTCGTGGCCGAACGCGCCGTAGAGGTAGTTGCCGTCCCGGCGCGGAGAATCGCGTGACTCCAGTTGCGCTTCGGCCACGCGGCCGAGATGGCCGACGACGGCGAACGCCACGTCCGACAGCGCGACCTCGACCAGTTGGCCCTCGCCGGTGCGGGTGCGATGGCGGTCGGCGGCCAGCAGACCGACGGCCGCCAGCTCCCCCATCGCGATGTCCCACGCGGGCAGCACCGAGTTCAGCGGCTCGGTGAGGTTGCGCGGGCCGGTCGCCCACGGGAAGCCAGTGGCTGGGTTGACCGTGTAGTCGACCTCGCTGCTGCCGTCGCGGTTGCCCTTGAGATGGACCATCACGAGATCGCTGCGTCGTGCCTTCAGCGCGTCGTAGGCCAGCCATCCCCGGGCCGGGAAGTTGGTGAGGAACGTCCCGGCGGCAGCGATGACCGCGCTGACGAGCTCGCGGCCGGCCGGTGATCGCAGGTCGACGCGCAGCGACCGCTTGCCCTTGTTGAGCCCGGCCCAGAACAGCGACTGCCCGCCTGCCGCCAGCGGCCAGCGCGTGTGATCGAGACCTCCTCCGAGGTCGTCGAAGCGGATCACGTCGGCGCCGAGCTGCGCCAGCGTCATGCCGCCGAGCGGTGCCGCGACGAACGCCGATCCCTCGACCACCGTCAGGCCTTCCAGGATGCCGGTCATGCGCTGCCTCTCATTCAGGGCATCAGCCCGATCAGGCGCCAGTCCAGGACGTCGCGGGCGACGTCGTCGTCCCCGATCGCCGCCGTCCGGACGCGCAGGCGCACGAGGCCGCCATCGGCCAGCGGGTCGAGCCCGACAAGCTCGATGCGCGTGCGCAGGCGGTCGCCCTCGAACGTCGGGCCCAGGTGGTCGCAGGACTCCCAGGCCAGGATCGTGGCCAGGTCCGGGAGCGCCCGGGTGACATGGGCGGCGGCGACGCCGATCACGTGGCCGCCGTAGACCAGGCGCGCACCGTGCGCGCCGGAGGCGGCGTCGGTGTGGGTGTGCGCGAGGTTGAGCGAGAGGCGCGCGAGCTCGGTCGCCGCGGTCACCGTCTCCGCCGCCTCGACCTCGTACGTGTCGCCCTCGACCAAGGACATGAACAACGTCCCGAGCGGCTCAGCGCGCAGCGGGGCGAGGTCCCACGCCTGCGGCACGAGCGTGCCCGCGTCGACCGGATGCCCGACCGCGGCCAGGTCGTCGGCGTCGCCGGACGCTTCTCCCCCGTTGCCGGGGAGCAGCGGCGCGCGCCAGAAGTCGAGGACCGGCTCGCCGTCGGCGTCCACCGTGGTCACACGCAGCACCACGATCCCCCGCCCGCGTGAGGCATCGCGACGCGCGACGACCTCGGTCGTGGTCCGCAGGGTCGTCCCGACGGGAACAGGCCGTGCGCCCAGCCCGCGATAGAACAGATTGCCGAGCACTCGAGCACTCGGTGCGGTCGACTGACCGATCGCGACGTCGCAGACGAGCATCGGATGGGCCAGCACGCCCGGCTTGCCGGTGACGGCCTCGTACAGCGCGGCGTCGAGCGCCAGCCGCAGGCGATCCCCGACGACCGCCTGATGCAGCGCGGCATGCCCGTCGGTCAGCGTCATGCCGGGCGCCCGGAAGGTCGTTCCCCTCGCCAGGCTCTCGTAGTACGGCGCCGCCACGCGATGGTCCGGCGCAGCAGCCTCCGGTGGTGCGTCGAACGGCAGCGCCAGCAGCCGGCGTGCCTGGCGGACCATCGCCTCGTCGACCATCGCGCCGTCGACCGTCGCCGCGGCGCCCCCGTCGCGCCCCGCCGCCTCCACCGCCGCCACGACGCGCTCGGCCCACCGCCGCTCGGCCGGGCTCGGCGCGAACGCCGCGTTGAGCGGCCCGACCTGCGCCGGGTGGATCGCCCACTTGCCGTCGAAGCCCAGCTCGCGCGCAGCCCGCGCCGCCCGGGCGACCCCGCGCTCGTCGCGCAGCCCGAAGAACGGCCCGTCGATCGCCTGCGCATCGCCGACGCGGGCAGCCGCCAGGAGCGTCTCCTGCGCGACCAGCCAACGGTCGAGGTCGCGCTCGGCGCCGCGCCGGCCCAGCGCAGCCGCAAGGTCGGCGTAGCCGAGGATGAGCGCCACCACCGACGGATGCGTCGCGACGGCCGCCGCCGCAGCGAGCCCCGCCGGTGTCTCGATCAGGGCCTGAACGGGGGCGACGTCGGCCGCGGCCGTCACGTCATCCGGCGACTCGACCTTGGGCACGACGAGCGTCAGCCGCTCGAGGTCCAGGCTCGCGCACAGCGCCAGGTCGGACTCCTGCTCACCCGAGTCCGCCGCGTTGACCCGGATCGCCACCTGGCGCGCGCGCCACTCCGGTGCCGAGAGCGTCTCCGCCAGCTGCGCGCGGGCGACGTCCTTGGCGTCCGGCGCCACGGCGTCCTCGAGGTCGAACACCACCTCGTCGGCCCCGGCGCCCAATGCCTTTGCCTGCATCTTGGCGCTGTGGCCGGGCACCACCAGGCACGAACGACGGAGGATCACGGGCAGCAGCTTGTCACGACGCCGCCTCCGGACCCGCGTTCGCCACTCCTCACGGGCGGCGGCACCGCCGTGCAGAGGATTCCTCATTCGTCGTGACGCGAGTTGGCAAGGGCCAAGTCCACCAAGGCGGCTCCGCGAGCGCTCTCCGGCCCGGGGACGCCTGGGGTGGGCGTGGGTTCTCCACCGGGTACGACATGACCGGTCCGATGGATGACGACGCGACCCACCGCGGCGCCGTCGTCGCAGCCCGCCATGCCGCTTCTCGACCCATTCCGGATCCTCGGCCTTCGCTAGCTTTGCGCAAACCGACATGTGCTGCCCCCGTTACCGGCCACTCGCGCTTGACCCGCGTAGGCGGCCGTGC
>JAOPZP010000312.1 GCA_025964055.1 Conexibacter sp. | reverse complement strand
CCGTTCCAGTCCAACGGCGGCAAGAACCTGCCGGACTTCGCGCTGCAGCTCGACCTCCAGAGTGGCTCGCGCCCGATCAGCCTCGGCGCCGTGTTCGCCCAGGGCGGGGCGTTCCTCTCGATCGAGGGCCAGTCGTTCGACCTCGGCAGCGACCTCTACACCACCTTCAAGCAGAGCTACGAGAAGGCCAAGGCCCAGACCGGCTCGTCGGCGGGCGTCTCCTCGCTGGCGGCGCTGGGCATCTCGCCGCTGCGCTGGCTCAAGGACCCCAAGCAGCAGGGTGGCGAGGACATCGCCGGCACGCAGACCGAGCACCTGTCGGCCGACGTCGACGTGCCGCACCTGCTCGACGACGTCAGCACGCTGCTCAGCAAGGCCAAGAACGTGACCTCGGCCGGCGGCAGCGCGACCGGGACCCAGGTGCCGACGCAGCTGACCGCCGACCAGCGCGACGCGATCTCCCGCTCGATCACGTCCGCGAAGTTCGACCTGTGGACGGGCCAGAAGGACCACACGCTGCGCAAGGTCGCCCTCGATGTGCAGATCGCGGTGCCCGAGGACCTGCAGGCCCGGGCCGGCGGCCTGAAGACCGGCCACGTCACCTTCCAGCTCACGCTCGCGCAGCTCAACCAGGCCCAGAAGGTCGCCAAGCCGGCCGACGCCAAGCCGCTGTCGGACCTGCGCAGCGCGCTGCAGGACCTGGGGCTGCTCGGCGCGTCGAGCGGCGCCTCGTCGACGACCCCGGGCACGACCGCCACGACGCCGAGCACCGCGACGCCGGCTCCGGCCGCGGGTCCGCAGGCCGACTACGCGCAGTGCATCGCCGACGCCGGGGAGGACCTGGCGAAGGTGCAGGGCTGCGCCAAGCTCCTGAAGTAGCCAGCTGCGGGCCCCCGGCGGCGGCGACCATCTAGGCTCCGGCGCGATGCAGCTGCGCTCCTTCCTGACCAGCGGCAACGGCTGGCCCTACCTGCTGGTGCCGCTGATCCCACTGGCGATCGTCCTCGACGTCATCGGGGCCGATCCCATCGCGATCTTCTTCGTCTCGGCCGGCGGCGTCATCCCCACCGCGGCGCTGATGGGCCGTGCGACCGAGGAGCTGGCCCATCGCTCGGGCCCCGGCATCGGCGGGCTGCTGAACGTCACCTTCGGCAACGCGCCGGAGATCATCATCGCGCTGTTCGCCCTCAACAAGGGGCTGCACGAGGTCGTCAAGGCCTCGCTGATCGGCTCGATGCTCGGCAACATCCTGCTCGTGCTCGGCGCCTCGATGTTCGTCGGCGGCCTCGGGCGCGACCGCCAGAAGTTCGACCGCACGGCGGCCTCGACGCAGTCGGCGATGCTGCTGCTCGCCGCGGTCGCGCTCGTCATGCCGGCGATCTTCGAGCTCGTCGACGGCGGCTCGCTGCCGCTGCCCGGCGACGAGATCCGCGACTACCCGTCCGACGTCGAGCACCTGTCGCTCGCCGTGGCCATCGTGCTGATGGCGACCTATGCGGCCGGCCTGCTCTTCTCGCTCAAGACGCACCGCGACCTCTTCAACCCCGACCACGGCGAGGCCGCCGGCGAGCCCGCGACCAACGACGAGGGCGGTGAGCCGTGGACGATCCGCAGGTCGATCGCGATGCTCGCGATCGCCGGCGTGGCCGTGGGCGTGATGTCCGAGATCCTGGTCGGCTCGATCTCCGAGGCCGCCTCCGGCGTCGGCCTCAGCGAGTTCTTCATCGGCGTGATCGTCGTCGCCATCGTCGGCAACGCGGCCGAGCACTGGGTGGCCGTCCTGGTGGCGCGCAAGGACAAGATGGACCTCGCGGTCAACATCGCGATCGGCTCCAGCGCCCAGATCGCGCTGTTCGCCGCGCCGATCCTGGTCGTCTGCTCGTACTTCATCGGACCGCACCCGATGGCGCTGGTCTTCAACGGCTTCGAGGTCGGGGCGCTCGTGCTGTCGGTGATGATCGCCAACCACGTGACCAACGAGGGCGAGTCGACGTGGTTCGAGGGACTCCAGCTGCTGGCGGTCTACCTGGTCCTCGGGCTGACCTTCTTCTTCGCGGGCACGTAGACCGCCTCAAGCGCCGGCGGCGGGCGACCGACTACCCGGTCAATGGACGCCCTTCGCGCCACCGCCGCGCTGGCGGCGCCGATCGCCTCGGCGGCGAGCACCGCGACGACGACTCCCGTGTCGACGCCGGCCGCGACGGCCGATGCCGCCAAGAGCTTCGACACGCTGTTGACCGAGGCCAAGAAGGACCTGAAGTCCGGCGAGAAGCTCACGAAGGTCGACGGGCACGAGTTCGCCCGCATCAAGGGCGGCGAGCGCGACGACATGTGCGTCAACCTCTCGGGCAACGGCCGCAACGGCCAGGCGTTCGACCTGATCTCGCGCGGTGGCCGCCAGTTCCACGTCTACGGCGGCGCGGGGGCCGACCACGTCGTGGTCGAGGTCGGCAAGAAGGCCGCCGCGACGACCGATGCGGCGGCGACCACCGGGGCGACCACGACGACCGCCACCACCACCACCGGCGCGGCCACGTCGGGCACGACCGGCGGCACCACCACCACGCAGTCCTAGGACTCCTCGGGGTCCTCGACCTCGAAGCCGTCGAACTCCTCTTCGGCCTCGGCGGGCTCGCCCAGCGGGTCGGCGCCCGGTGCGGCGTGCCGCGCCTGGAAGCGCTCGAGCAGCTCGTCGCGGACGGTCTCGTCCACGGGCAGATCCTCGGAGACGAGGATCCAGTCGGCTCCCTCGTGCTCCTCCATGTCGAAGACCTCGGTGTCGAGCTCCGGTGAGTCGTCGACGATCACCAGGACCTCGGTCTGCGGGTTGAAGTACGTTCCCGGCCGGTTGACCAGGTCGTCGAGCTCGAAGCGGCGCGTCGCCATGCACGGGTTCTATAGGACCCGGAGGTCTGGCGGCAACCTCGTGCCCCTCGACGGGTCATCGGCACCGTGCAGGCCGGCGTCGCTCCCGGCCACGATCAGGGCGCGCGCCGCAGGTCGGCGAGCGACCGGGCCACCTCCTCCTCGACGTCCAGCGGGGGCTTTCCCTGGCGTGCGCGGCGTTCGTTGCGCGCGATGACGAGATCGCGGACCTCGGCCTCCAGCGCCGGATCGGCGAGCACCGCGGGCCCGCCCAGCAGCTCGGCGAGCTCGGCCTCGACGTCGGCCGGTTGCTGTCCGCGCGCCCGGCGGCGCGCGTTGCGCGCCTCGAGCATCTGGCGGATCTCCGCCTCGCGCTCGCCCGCGGCCACGGAATGCGTCGGCTCGTGGGCGGGTCGGTCGGTGCCGTCGTTGAGCGACAGGCCGCCGCGGCCGATCTGGCGGTAGGCGTCGGCGGTGCCGATGCTGGCCCAGATCGCCGCGATCACGGCCCCGACGAGGACCACGACCAGCACGATGGCGAACGCATCCTGCACGGCGCCATTGTGACGGGAGTCCAGGGTGGCTTGACGCGGTGGCCTGCTCCGCTACGCTTCTGGAGCAGTCGTTGACTGACCAGTCAATCGCCCAGCCGTACGAGCCACGCCGGCCCGTGCGCTCATCTGTTTTCAAGGAGACTTCAAGTGGTCGACTTCACGCTGACCGACGAGCAGAAGAGCCTGCGCGAGCTGGCTCACGACTTCGCGGAGGGCGAGATCCGTCCCGTCGCGTGGGAGCACGACAAGGACGGCTCCTGGCCCGCCGAGGTGTTCGCCAAGGCCCACGAGATCGGCCTGATGAACACCCACATCCCCGAGGAGTACGGCGGACCGGGCCTGAGCTACCTCGACGGCTGCCTCATCGAGGAGGAGCTCTCCTGGGGCTGCTCCGGCATCACGACCTCCCTCGGCGCCGGCGGCCTGGCCGCCGCGCCCGTGATCCTGGCCGGATCCGAGGAGATCAAGAAGAAGTACCTGGGCATGCTGACCGAGGAGCTGAAGTACGCCTCGTTCTGCCTGACCGAGCCGGGCGCCGGCTCCGACGTGTCGTCGATGCGCACGCGCGCCGTCAAGAAGGGCGACAAGTACGTCATCAACGGCCAGAAGTGCTTCATCACCAACGGCACCTACGCCGACTGGTACACGGTCTACGCCAAGACCGACCCGGACGCCGGCCACCGCGGCATCTCCGCCTTCCTCGTCCCCCGCGATGACACGGTCGTC
>JAOPZP010000292.1 GCA_025964055.1 Conexibacter sp. | reverse complement strand
GCGGCGGCCACACGACGATCGCCCTCGGCTTCGGGGGCGACGCCGGCGCCGCCTTGGCCGCCGCGCGCGCGTCGCTCGAGCAGGGGTTCGGGCCGACCGCCGGCGCCTACGCCGGCGGCTGGCGCGACTACCTCGCGGGCATCAAGGACGCGCCGCGCTCCCTGCAGGGCCGCGACCAGCGGCGCCTGTACCGCACGTCGGTCATGACGCTCGCCGCCAGCGAGGACAAGACGCACCGCGGCGCCTACGTCGCGTCGCCCACCATGCCGTGGGTCTGGGGCAAGGAGGCGCCGTCGGGCCCGTACCACCTGGTCTGGTCGCGCGACCTGTACCAGATCGCCACCGGGCTGATCGCGGCCGGGGACACCGGCGGCGCCAACCGCGCGCTCGACTTCCTGTTCGACACCCAGCAGAAGCCCGACGGCTCGTTCCCGCAGAACTCGCGGGTCGACGGCACGCCGGTGTGGACCGGGCTGCAGCTCGACGAGGTCGCGCTGCCGATCGTCCTGGCCCACCAGCTCGGGCGCACCGACGCCGCCAGCTGGTCGCACGTGCAGCGCGCCGCCGACTTCCTGATCGGCTTCACGCAGGACGGTCACCAGGCGCCGTGGACGCCGCAGGAGCGCTGGGAGAACCAGTCGGGCTACTCGCCGGCGACGATCGCAAGCGAGATCGCGGGGCTGGTGTGCGCGGCCGACATCGCCAAGGCCAACGGCGACACGGCCTCCGCAGACCGCTACCTCGCCACCGCGGACGCCTGGCAGGCCAAGGTCAAGGCCTGGACGGCGACGACCACCGGGCCGTACTCGCCGGACGCCTACTTCCTGCGGCTGTCCAAGGACGGCGATCCCAACGCACCCACGACCTACAAGATCGGCGACAGCGGCCCGTCGGCCGCCGACCAGCGCACGGTCGTGGACCCGAGCTTCCTCGACCTCGTGCGCCTCGGCGTGCTGCCGGCCGACGACGCGACGGTGCGCAACTCGCTGAACGTCGTCGACCAGCAGTTGGGGGTCCAGACCGATCAGGGCTTCTTCTGGCACCGCGCGTCGTTCGACGGCTACGGCGAGAAGCGCAACGGCGACCCCTGGGAGTTCGGCCTGCCCGACGACTCGTTCCTGACGCTCGGCCGGGCGTGGCCGCTGCTCAACGGCGAGCGGGGGGAGCAGCAGCTCGCCGCCGGCGACGGGGCGGGCGCCAGGACGCAGCTGACCGCGATGGCCAACGCGGCCGGCCCGGGCGGCATGCTGCCCGAGCAGGTCTGGGACACGCGGCCGCCGGCGGACGGCACCGGGCCGTTGCAGCCCGGCACGCCGACGTTCTCGGCGACGCCGCTGGCCTGGACCCACGCCCAGTACATCCGCCTGGCGTGGGACGTGGCGGCGGGCCAGGTCCTCGAGCAGCCGGAGGTGGTGGCGGCCCGGTACGCCGGCTAGGGCTCCTCGGGCAGCACGTACGGCTCGCCGCGGCGCAGCAGTCGCACGGCGAGGGCCAGCGCGGACAGGAGGCCGATCGTCGCGAAGGACAGCTGCAGGCTGAGCACGCCCTCCTCGCTCCAGTAGACGTCGTCGAGCTCGAGCAGCAGCGCGGCCTCGTCGAGGACGAGCGCGACGCCGGCGCCAAACGGGATCGCCAGCCACCGATCCAGGTCCTCGCGGCGCGTGGCGATCGACACGCCGCCCGCCACGAAGGCCATGGCGAAACCGGGGACGAAGTGGTGGATGTGGCGGTTGCCGACCCGGACGTCGCGGAACATGGACGAGCCGCGGCCGGTGCGGATCACGAACGTCGCGCCGCGCGCGAAGCCGAAGGTCAGGGCGAACGCCGCGAGGAGGTTGAACAGCACGTTCTCGCGCGTGGGGCTGGCACGGTAGCCCTCGCGCAGCACGGCGAGCGTCTCGCGCGTCGCGGTCGCGCCCGCGGCGACCAGGTGCTCGGTCTCGCGCGGCAGCGGCGCCGACCCGCGCCGCCACACCCGCGCCCACTCCAGCCCGGCGGTCGCGACGGTCGCCGACACGGCGATCGCCCCGAGCGCCTGCGTGCCCCGCCCGAGGGCCAGCTGCCGCCGTCGCCGGCGCCACGGGCGTCCCCGCCGGCGGGAATGGGCACGAGTCCGGTTCATGCCTGGGGGACCCTACCCCGCGGCCGTCGCGGGCCATCGCGGGCTGTCGACTACGCTGCGCCGGGTGCCGACCCGTCGCGCTCCCGGGCCCGTCGTGCGCCCCGCGACCGCGGGGGACGCCGAGGCGTGCGCGGCCATCTACGCGCCGTACGTCGCCGACACGGCGGTCAGCTTCGAGACCGAGCCGCCGGCGGCCGGCGAGATGGCGCGGCGCATCGCCGCCGCCTCCGACCGCCACGCGTGGCTCGTGCTCGAAGACGACGGTCGCGTGGTCGGCTACGCCTACGGCACACCGCATCAGACGCGAGCCGCGTACCGCTGGGCCTGCGAGGTGAGCGTGTACCTCGAGGCCGGCCGGCGCCGGACCGGGGGAGGGCGGGCGCTGTACGAGGCGCTGCTGGCCCGGCTGACCGAGCGCGGCTTCCGGATGGCCATCGCGGGCATGACGCTCCCCAACGACGCCAGCGCCGGCCTGCACCGGGCGATGGGCTTCGAGCCCGTCGGGACCTACCGGCGCATCGGCTACAAGCACGGCGCATGGCACGACGTGGCGTGGGTGCAGCGCCCGCTCGCCGACGACCGAGACCCGCCGGCCGAGCCGTCCTGAGCGGCTGTCGCGCCGGCCGCGCCGCAGGATCTGCTCGTCAGCGTGGCTCTTGCTCCCGATCGCCGCTCGCCGACCGGGGGAGCAGGTTCGAGTGGCGGTCGAGCACCTCGGGGTACGGTCGGCGGCGTGTCCGCCCTCTCGCGCGCCGAGCGCCTCACCGTCGCCGGCGTGCTCGGCCTCACCGCGCTGGCCGGCGTCGCCCACTACGCCGGCTTCGCGTCGCTGCTGGCCTTCGGGATCGCGGCGCTGGCGCTCGCCGGGCTCGCGCACGTCGTCAGCTTCGCCACCGAGCAGGTGGGGCGTCGCTTCGGCCCCGGCGTCACCGGCGTCCTGCAGTCGACGCTCGGCAACCTGCCCGAGCTGTTCGTCGTCATCTTCGCGCTGCGGGCGGGGGAGGTCGTGGTCGCGCAGACGTCGATCATCGGCTCGCTGTTCGCCAATGCCCTGCTCGTGCTGGGCGCCGTGATCGTCGTCGGCGCCGCGACGGCCGACGGACCGGTCATGCGGTTCAAGCCGCGGCTGCCGCAGGACACCGCGACGCTGCTGCTCGTGACCGTCTTCATCATCGTGGTCGTCGGCATCTCGCTGGCGTCCCACGACCCGGCCAGCCACCACGTCCAGGCGGTGTCGACCGTCGCGGCGGTCGCCCTGCTCGGCGTCTACCTCGCCTGGGTGGTCCCGTACGTGCGCGCGGACGCGGGCGCCAACGCCGACGCCGCCGGCGCGTCGGAGGACAGCGCCGCCGAGGAGGACGAGGACCCGCTCGTCCCGCTGACCGTCTCGGCGGGCCTGCTGGCGATCGGGGGCGTGGGCGCCGCGTTCGTCTCGGACTGGTTCGTCGCGGCCCTGCGGCCGACGATCGACCAGCTGCACATCTCCGAGGCCTTCGCCGGCATCGTCATCGTGGCGATCGCCGGCAACGCGGTGGAGAACGTCGCGGGCCTCGTGCTGGCCCGCAAGGGCAAGGCCGACCTCGCCATCAGCGTGGTCAAGAACTCCGTCGCGCAGATCGCGGCGTTCCTGTACCCGGTGCTGGTCCTCGTCTCGCTGCTGTTCAGCCATCACTTGAACTTCGCGCTGGACCCGGTCTACATCGGCGCGCTGCTCATGTCGGCGCTGGCGGTGTGGCAGATCACCGGCGACGGCGAGGCGGCGGCGTTCGAGGGCTGGGCGTTGATCGCCCTCTATGTCGTGCTCGGCGCGCTGACCCTCTACGAGTAGCAGCTTCGCGGCCGCCGCGCCCGCTTTGGGCAGAACTGCGAAGTGATTTGCGCATCATCTGCATGATCGACCGGCGGATCGACCACCCGTCCATCTTCATGGAAGGCAAACAAGCGCCGCCGTCGCGGAAGCTAGGATCCGCGCTCCCATGCTCCGACACGTCCTCTCCCGCCTGACCTTCGCCAACGTCGTCGCCAGCGTCGCGCTCTTCCTCGCGCTCGGCGGCGGCGCGTACGCGGCGGTCTCGGGGATCCCGGGCAAGGACGGCAGGATCCACGGCTGCTACAACACCAGCAGCGGTGCGCTGCGCGTGCTTGCGGAGGGTCGGTCGTGCACGCGCCACGAGAACGCACTGGCCTGGAACGAGCAGGGCCCGCGCGGCGAGACGGGTGCGCGCGGCGCCACCGGGGCGACCGGGGCGACGGGACCCGTGGGGCCGGCCGGTCCGGCGGTGCCGTCGGTCCGCAGGGCCCCGCCGGTGCGCAGGGTGCGGCGGGCCCCGCTGGACCGCAGGGTCCGGGCGGCGCGGACGGGGCCATCGGCCCCGCCGGACCCTCGGCGCCCGAACCTCCGGCCGACGCGCCGGACTCGACCTACGAACTGACG
>JAOPZP010000275.1 GCA_025964055.1 Conexibacter sp. | reverse complement strand
CGGGGCGGCGCGCCCAGGCCGGGAACCGCGCGGCGACCTCGTCGCCGACCTCGTAGCAGCAGGCGCCCGCTCCAGGCCCGATCGCGGCGTGGAGCGGGCCGCCGTGATCGCCGGTGAGCGCGCGCAGCGCGGCGACGCCGGCCTCCAGCGCGCCTTCCCACAGGCCGCGCCAGCCGGCGTGGACCATGGCGACCGCGCCGGGTG
Source organism: Conexibacter sp. (assembly GCA_025964055.1). Lineage (GTDB taxonomy): Bacteria > Actinomycetota > Thermoleophilia > Solirubrobacterales > Solirubrobacteraceae > Baekduia. The sequence goes on along the minus strand of JAOPZP010000275.1, from coordinate 2,644 downwards.
CCGCGAGGGCGACCGGAAGGCAGTCGGCGGTGAGCACGAGGAGCGCGACGCCGGCCCGGGTCGTCGCGAGCCCGTCGGCCTCCTCGGTGGCGCCGGGCGTCGTGGCGCCGTCGACGTGGAGCACGTGGCTCCCGTGGACCTGGCGCGCGTAGGCCAGCGGCAGCCCGCCGGCCGCGCGGCAGCGGTTCTCGGCGACCGCGCCGGGATCGTCGTCGGTCCACAGGCCCAGGTTCAGCGACGCATACGGCCCCTCCGAGACACCACCCGCACGCATCGTGAACCGCACCTCCGCTCCGGGCAGCGCCAGCTCGATCACGTCGGTGCCATCCATCGCTGTGGTTCTAGCAGCCACCCAGGGGTCAGAGCCCTTTTCGCACACCAACTGCAACAAGGGGTCAGACCCCGGTCATGGTGCGTCCAGGGCCGCGGCCAGCTCGGCGTCGCGGCCAGGGGCGAGGTCACCGTCGAGGCGGCGCGCCAGCACGGCGGCGAGGCGGCGGCCGACGTCGGGCCCCTCGGCGACGCCGGCGGCCAGCAGGTCGTGGCCGTCGATCTCCAGACCGACGTGGCGCCAGCGGTGCAGGTAGAGCCCCGCGGTCTCCGGATCGCCCTTGGCGCCGGCGACCGCGACCGCCTCGACGGGCTCGCCCCGCAGGCGCGCCGCGACCTCCGAGGGCCGGCCGGGCATCACGGGCTCGAGCACGGCGCAGCGGTCGAGGATCCGCTGTTCGGCCGCGGTGAAGCCGTAGCCGGCCGCCCAGGCGCCATCGCCGATCACGGCGCCCAGGAGCGCGAGGTCGGGCCGCCCGGCGTCGGCCGGCAGCAACGCCAGCGCCTGCGCGACCCGCGCGGGATCGAGATCCAGGTCCGCGACCAGACCCTGGTTCTGCGCGGCGTGCAGGACCGCGAGTGGATCGGGCTCCTGCAGCGCCAGCCGCAGCTCGGTCCCCAGGCGGTCGCCGCTGACGGTCTCCAGCGCGCCGGCGCGCACCGCCTCGGTCGCGTACTGCTGGGTCCCCGGCTCCGGGACGAAGCCGAGCCGGACGGCGTAGCGGACCATGCGCCACAGCCGCGTCGGGTCGTCGCGGAACGACGCCGCGTGCAGGACCCGCAGCCGTCCGGCGACCAGGTCCTCCTGCGCGGCCGGCGCCGCGTGCAACACCCCCGCGGCGTTGAGCGCCAGCGCGTTGACGGTGAAGTCCCGGCGCAGCAGGTCGTCCTCCAGGCCCGCGGGGATCACCTCGGGCAGCGCGCCCGGCGCCGCGTAGCGCTCGGCGCGCGCCCGCACGACGTCGAACAGGCAGCCGTCGGCGACGACCTCGTAGGTCCCGAACCGCTCGTGGGACGCCACGATCTCCCCCAGCGCCCGCGCCACCGGCTCGGGGTCGCCCTCCACGACGATGTCGAGGTCGACCAACTGCCCGCGCTCCAATCGGCCCAGCAGCGCGTCGCGCACCGCACCGCCCACGACCCAGCTGTCTGCCTGGCCGGCGAGCACCTCGAGCGCCCGGGCCCCACAGGGCACCGCGCGCAGCGCGGCGAGGGCCTCGGCGGCGTTCAGCACCCCGCGATCCTCCCATGCCGCCCGACGTCATACCCTCTGGACCATGTCCCGTCTCACCGGCGGCCGCCGCCGTCGGCTGATGTGGGCCGTGCTGGCGATCGTGACCCTCGGGGTGGCCGCCGGCGCGGTGAAGGTGCTCACCGGCGGTCAGGGCAACGTCTCCAATCCCAACGTGGAGTTCCAGGCCGGCCCGCCCGCGACGCCCACCACGCCGAAACCGAAGTCGACCAGCACGAAGGACCCGTTCGACGACGGGTTCGAGTGGCCGGTGTACGGCTACACGAAGAACCGCGCGCGCGACCTGCCGCTGTCGCGGCCGCTGCGCCCCCCGTTCGTCATCCGCTGGCGCCTCCCCGGATCGATCCTGCTCGAGTTCCCGCCGGTGCTCTGTGGCAAGTCGCTGTACCTGCTCAAGAACAACGGGGCGCTGTACTCGATCTCGCGTCGCACCGGCAAGGTGCAGTGGAAGACGAAGCTCGGCACCCTCGCCGCGGCCTCCCCCGCCTGCGGCGACGGCAGCGTGTACGCCGTGATGCTGGCCCGCGGCCGGGGCATCAACGCGGGCCGCGTGGTGGCGGTCGCCGCCGGGACCGGCCGCACGCGCTGGTCGCGCAAGCTGCCCAGCCGCGCGGAGTCCTCGCCGCTGCTGGACCAGGGCCGCATCTACTTCGGCAGCGAGGACGGGACCGTCTACGCGCTGCGCGCCAGCGACGGCGCGGTCCGCTGGACCTACCGCGCCGGCGGCGCCGTCAAGGGCGCGCTGGCCCTGGACCGCGGGCGCCTGATCTTCGGCGACTACGGCGGCCAGGTCACCGCCGTCCGGCGCGCCGACGGCCACCAGCTCTGGAAGACCGGCACCAGCGGCGGCGCCTTCGGCCTGCGCAGCGGCAACTTCTACGCGACGCCGGCGGTCGCCTACGGCCGTGTCTACCTCGGCAACACCGACGGCTTCGTCTACTCCTTCTCCGCGAGCAGCGGGAGCCTCGCCTGGCGCCACAAGACCGGCGCCTACGTCTACTCCTCCCCCGCGATCTCCGACGTGCTCGGCGGCACGGTGTACGCCGGGTCCTACGACGGCAA
>JAOPZP010000271.1 GCA_025964055.1 Conexibacter sp. | reverse complement strand
AAGGCCTTCTGGCTGCTCTACCTCTGGCTGGGCTCGGCCTGGGGCGCCAGCGCCCTGTCGCTGCGCAAGGGCTACGGCGAGAAGGTCGGCCTGGGCAGCGGCCTGCTGCTCAGCGTCATCGGCCTCGCCATCTGGCTCGTCATCCCGGCGAAGTCGACGTCGATCGCCTCCCAGCGCAAGGCGCGCAAGGAGCGGGAGGAGCAGCAGGGGCAGCAGGGCCAGACGCCGGCCGCCTGAGTGGGCGGGGCGCGGGCGCCGCGCCCCCTACGCCAGCGTGTCCGCCAGCGCCTCGGCCAGATCCGCGTGGCGGAACGTGTACCCGCCCGCCAGCGCCCGCTCCGGCACCGCTCGCTGGCCCTCGGTCACGATCTCGGCCATCTCGCCGTAGAGCAGGCGGAGTGCGAAGCCCGGCACCGGTGCCACAGCCGGCCGGTGCAGCGCGCGCCCCAATGCCTTGCTGAAGTCCCTGTTGGTCACCGGCTCCGGTGCGCTGCCGTTGTAGGCGCCAGACCACGACGGGTCGTCCAGCGCCTTGAGGTAGAGGCCGACGAGGTCGTCGACGTGGATCCACGGCAGGTACTGGTCGCCGCCGGCGACCGGCCCGCCGACGCCCAGCTTGAACGGCGGCAGCATCGTCTTCAGGGCTCCGCCGGAGGCGTCGAGCAGGACGCCGGTGCGGATCTCGACCACCCGCACGCCGAGCTCGGCGGCCCGCTGCGCCTCCTGCTCCCACAGCACGCAGATGCGCGACAAGAAGTCCTCGCCGGGCGCCGTTGACTCGGGCACCCGCTCGTCGCCGTGCCTGCCGTAGTAGCCGACCGCCGAGCTGGAGACGAGGACGCGGTCCCCGCCCGCCCCGCCGGCGCCGACGGCGCGCAGGCCCTCGACCAGGTTGCGAGTCCCGGTCTCGCGGCTGTCGCGGATCGCCTGCTTGACCTTGGCGCTCCAGCGCTGAGCGACCGGCTCGCCGGCGAGGTGGACGACGGCGTCGCGTCCGGCCAGCGCCTCGGCCGGTGCGGGACCGGCCAGGGGATCCCAGGCGACCGCGTCGACCCCGAGCGCCGACTGGGCCTTGCCCGGCGACCGCGAGAGGACCGTGACCGTGTCGCCACGCTCGCGCAACGCGCGGACGAGCTTCGTGCCGATCAGGCCGGTGGCGCCGGTGAGCGTGACGTTCATCGCCACACCGTACGGGCGCCGGCCCCGCCCCGGATTACGACCGCAGCTGCTCGATGTCCAGCGCGGCGAAGCCGATCGTGTTCCCGCCGCGGTCGTCGCCGGCGCGGCGCGCCTCGGCGGCGACGGCCTCGGCCACCGCAGGTGCGACGTCGCGGTTGAAGACCGAGGGGATGATGTAGTCCTCGCGCAGCTCGCCCTCGGGCACGATGTCGGCGATGGCGCGAGCGGCGGCCATCTTCATCGGCTCGGTGATCTGCGGCGCCCGGACGTCCAGCGCGCCGCGGAAGATCCCCGGGAACGCGAGCACGTTGTTGATCTGGTTGGGGTAGTCCGAGCGGCCGGTCGCGACGATGCGCGCGTACGGCGCGGCCTCCTCGGGGGAGACCTCGGGCGTCGGGTTGGCCATCGCGAAGACCATCGCGTCCTTGTTCATCCGCGCCAGCGCCTCGGCGGGGAAGACCTTGGCGCCCGACAGGCCGATGAGCAGGTCCATGCCGTCGATGACGCTCGCGGGCGTGCCGCCCAGGCGGTCGGGGTTGGACGCCTCGGCGTACCAGCGCTTGATGGGCGGCATCGTGCCGTCCTGGTAGTCGGCACGGTCGGTCGACACCACGCCGCGCGAGTCGGCGCCGATCACGTGGCGGACGCCCGCCTCCATGAGGATCTTGGTCACCGCGACGCCCGCGGCGCCCAGGCCGATCACCAGCACGCGCAGGTCGGCGAGGTTCTTGCCGGTGAGCTTGCACGCGTTGATCAGCGCGGCGAGCGTCACGATCGCCGTGCCGTGCTGGTCGTCGTGGAAGACGGGGATGTCGAGCGCGGCCTTCAGCCGGTCCTCGATCTCGAAGCACCGCGGCGCGCTGATGTCCTCGAGGTTGATGCCGCCGAAGCCGGGCGCCATGTGGGTCACCGCGGCGACGATCTCATCCGGATCGTGGGTGTCGAGGCAGATCGGGAACGCGTCGACGTTGGCGAACTCCTTGAAGAGCATGGCCTTGCCCTCCATCACCGGCATCGCGGCGCGCGGGCCGATGTCGCCGAGGCCCAGGACCGCGGAGCCGTCGGAGACCACGGCCACCATGTTGCGCTTGATCGTGTACTGGAACGCCTTGTCGGGATCCTCGGCGATCGCCTGGCAGACGCGGGCGACGCCGGGCGTGTAGGCCATCGACAAGTCGGCGCGCGTCTTCAGCGGCGACTTGTTGTGGATCTCGATCTTGCCGCCGACGTGCAGCAGGAACGTCCGGTCGGTGGTGTCGACGACCGTGACGCCGTCCAGCGCGCCGAGCGCCGCGACGATCTGGTCCCAGTGGTCGGCATCGGTCGCGTCGACGGTGATGTCGCGCAGCAGGACGGTCTCCTTGACCTCGACGAGGTCGATCGACCCGATGCTCGCCCCGGCCTGCCCGATCGCGCTCGCCACGAGGCCGAGCATGCCAGGGCGGTCGGCGATCTCGACGCGGATCGTGAGGCTGTACTGGGCAGACGGAGAGGGCGACATCGCCCGGGACTCTAGGGCAGCCGCCGCACGCGGCACCGCGCGCCGCCTGCCGTGATTGCACGGCGCGCCCGAGGGACTGGAGCCTGCCGGGGCGAGCGACCCCCGCTAGGGTCCAAGCCCATGTCGGAGAACGGGTCAGCGGGTCAGCACGACGAGCTCTATCTGATCGATGGAAGCTCGCTCGCCTACCGGGCGTTCTTCGCGCTGCCGGAGTCGATCGCCACCTCCACGGGCGTGCCGACCAACGCCATCTTCGGCTTCGCCTCCATGCTCGTCAAGCTTCTGACCGAGCACGGCCAGAAGCCGACGATCGTCGTCTGGGACGCCGGCCACTCCGGCCGCAAGGAGGTCTCGGTCGACTACAAGTCCACGCGGCAGTCGCGCCCCGACCTGCTCAAGGAGCAGTGGCCGCACCTCGCTCCGCTGGTCGAGGCGTTCGGGTACCGCAACATCGCCGTCGAGGGCTACGAGGCCGACGACGTGATCGCCTCGATCGCCGAGAAGGCGCGCAACGCCGACCCGCCGGTCCCCGTCGTCGTCGTCACCGGCGACCGCGACATCTTCCAGCTCATCGACCCCGAGTCCACCGTGCGCGTGATGGCGACCGGCCGGGGGATCACCGACACCAAGCTCTACGACCACCAGGCGGTCATCGACCGCTACGGCATCCCGCCCGCCGCGATCCCCGACTTCTACGGCCTCAAGGGCGACACCTCCGACAACATCCCGGGCGTCCCCGGCATCGGCGACAAGACCGCCGCCGACCTCCTGCAGCGCTTCGGCGACCTGGAGACCGTGCTGGCCTCCGTCGACGAGATCTCCGGCGCCAAGCGCAAGGAGAACCTCGTCAACCACGCCGACGACGCGCGGATCTCCAAGCAGCTGGCGACGATCATGCGCGACGTGCCGGTCGACATCGACCCCGTCCACGAGGCGGCCCGGGCGCCCGACCGCTCCAAGCTCCGCGAGGTCTTCCGCCAGTTCGAGCTGCGCGCGCCGCTGGCCCGCCTGGAGGACGCGCTGGCCGCCGACGACGACAACGGTGTGCCGGCCGCGATGCCGGCCGAGGTCGCGACCGTCCGCGTGCGCGTCCGCCAGGGCGGCGTCGCCGACGTCCGCGCGCTCGGGCCGGCCGGCTCGGAGATCACGATCGCGCTCGAGGCGCCGCTGGTCCCCGAGGGTCAGCTGCTGGCCGAGGAGCCGGTCTGGCGCTTCGGTGCGGTCGTGGGGGAGGAGGCGGTCGTCGGCACCGTCGACGACCCGGCCCAGCTGGTCGCGGCGCTCGGCGACCGCCCGGTCATCGCGCACGACGCGAAGGCGTGGGGCACCGTCCCGGCCAACCTCTCGCACGACACGCTGCTGGCCGCCTACCTCCTGGAGCCCGCGCGACGCGGCTTCCCGTTCGCCGAGATCTGCGAGGAGCGCGGCTTCAAGGTCGACGCCACCGAGCCGCTCGGCGCCGACGCCGCACTCGGCCAGGCGCTGGCGGCGTGGCAGCGCGAGCAGCTCTCCGAGCGCGGCCTGACCTCGCTGCTGGACAACGTCGAGCTGCCGCTCGTCGAGGTCCTGCGGATGATGGAGCTGGCGGGCGTGCGGCTGGACCAGCAGCGCCTGGCGGTCATCCGCGGGCGGGTGCAGGACGAGATCGCCACGCTGGAGCGCGAGATCTGGACGCTGGCCGAGGAGGAGTTCACGATCGGCTCGCCGCAGCAGCTCGGCGCGATCCTGTTCGACAAGCTCGGCCTCTCGCGCAAGCGCCGCGGCAAGACCGGGTTCTCGACCGACGCGCGCGTGCTGCAGGCGATCCGCGACGAGCACGCGATCATCCCCAGGATCGAGCGCTGGCGCGAGCTCAACCAGCTCATGAAGACCTACCTCGACGTGCTGCCGCAGCTGGCCGACGCCGAGTCGCGCATCCACACCACGTTCGTGCAGGCCAACGCCACGACCGGCCGCCTGGCCTCCATCAACCCCA
>JAOPZP010000269.1 GCA_025964055.1 Conexibacter sp. | reverse complement strand
CGCGCTCCTCGCCCTGACCGCCGCGACCGCGCTGACGACCACCCAGGCCCTCGCCGCCCCCGCCCCCCGCGCCTCGGTCACCGACATCGAGGACGAGGTGATGTGCGTCTCCTGCGGCGTCCCCCTCGACATCGCCGAGTCCCCGCAGGCCGACCGCGAGCGGGCCTACATCCGCCGGCTCGTCGCCCGCGGCCTGACCAAGGACCAGATCAAGAGCGAGCTCGTCGCCACCTACACCGACCGCGTGCTCGCGATGCCCCAGAAGAGCGGCTTCGGCCTGGCGGCGTTCCTCGTGCCGATCGCCCTCGTGCTCGCGGCGCTCGCCGCCCTCGCCGTCTTCCTCCCCCGCTGGCGCGCCCGCGGAGGCGGCCCCGGCGGGACAGGCTCCGCCCCCGGCGCCGCCGCCCCCGAGCTGACCGGCGCAGACCGCCGTCGCCTCGAGGAAGATCTCGCGCGCTACGACGTCTGACCACCAGGTCGACCACCCCTCCCCCATGCTCGCCGCCGCATCCACCGCCACCTCCTCGGTCGACACGACCGTCTTCGCCGCCTTCGCGGTCGGCTTCGTGTCGTTCATCTCGCCGTGCGTGCTGCCGCTGGTGCCCGGGTACCTGTCGGCGATCTCGGGCGTCACGATCGACGAGATGCGCGGCGACGAGCGCAAGGTCGGCAAGGTGCTCGGCCCGGCGATCATCTTCTGCCTGTCGTTCACCATCATGTTCGTGGCGCTCGGCATGTCGGCCACCGGGATCGGCTCGACGCTGCACGACCACCAGGACACGCTGAACCGCATCGCCGGCTGGCTGATCGTGGTGCTCGGCGCCTTCTTCGTCTGCACGCTGTTCATCCCGCGCTTCAACCGCGAGTGGCGCCCCGAGGCGCTCATCTCGCGCGCGGGCGCCGGCGGGCCGGTCATCGCCGGGCTGGCCTTCGCGGTCGCCTGGACGCCCTGCGTCGGCCCGACGCTCGCCTCGATCCTCGCCGCGGCGTCCACGTCGGACACCGTCGGCAAGGGCGGCCTGCTGCTGGCCTTCTACTCCCTCGGGCTCGCCATCCCGTTCCTGGTCACCGCGGTCGCGTTCGACCGCGCCACCACGGCGTTTCGCTGGCTGCGCGACCGCCACGTGCTGGTCACCGCGCTCTCGGGCGCGGTGCTCATCGTCATGGGCGTCCTGATCCTCAGCGGCGAGCTGACGACGCTCAACGCCAAGGCCCAGCACACCCTCTCCAGCCTCGGGCTGGACTTCCTCTACAACCTGTAGGGGCCCTACATCTCCTGCGGGGCGCTGACGCCCAGCAGGTCCAGCGCCCGCGCGATCGTCCGCTGCGCCGCGACCGACAGCGCGATCCGCAGCGACTCCAGGTCCTGCGGCTCGGCGCCCACGACCTGGCAGTCGCGGTAGAACGCCGTGAAGGCCTGGGCCAGCTCCAGCGCGTAGGTCGCGATGCGGTGCACCGCCCGCCGATCGGCAGCCTCGACGGCCTCCTGCGGCCACGCCAGCAGCTTGGAGATCAGCGCCCGCTCGCTGGGATGCAGCTCCAGCGCCGCGCCGAACCCGGGCGCGCCGGCCGCGGCGAGCGCCGCGTCCACGCGCTCCTCGCCCGCCTTGCGCAGCACCGCGGCGATCCGCGCGTGCGCGTACTGCACGTAGTACACGGGGTTCTCGGAGGACTCGCTCTGCGCGAGCTCGAGGTCGACCTCGATCGTCGTGTCGTGCGACCGGTTCAGCAGGAACCACCGCGCGGCGTCGACGCCGATCTCCTCGACCAGCTCGTCGAGCGTCACGAACTCGCCGGCGCGCTTGCTCATCGACACCTTCTCGCCGGCGCGGACGAGGTGCACGAACTGCATGATCAGCAGGTCCAGCGCGGCGGGGTCGTCGCCCAGCGCCTGGTAGGCCGCGCGCATCCGGGCGATGTAGCCGTGGTGATCGGCGCCCAACACGTACACCATGCGATCGAAGCCGCGCTCGCGCTTGTTCTGCGCGTAGGCGATGTCGGAGGCGAAGTACGTGTGCTCGCCCGTCGAGCGCTCCAGCACCCGGTCCTTGTCGTCGCCGAACTCGGTCGTGCGCAGCCACAGCGCACCATCGGACTGGTAGGAGCGGCCCTGCGCCTCGAGCACCGCGAAGCCGTGCGCGACGCCGGATGTGCCGTCGTCGCCGGCCTCGTGCAGCGAGCGCTCGCTGAACCAGACGTCGAACTCGACGCCGAACGCGTGCAGCGACGCGCGCGCCCGTTCGACCATCATCGCCACCGCCTCGGCGCCGACCTCCTCGACCGGACGCGTGGCCGCGTCGTCGATCTCCAGCGCGAGCGTCGCGACGTAGTCCCCGACGTAGCCGTCCTCGGGGACCTCTTCCCCGCGCGCCCGCGCCTGCACCGAGCGCCCGAAGTTGGCGACCTGCGAGCCGTAGTCGTTGATGTAGAACTCGCGCGTGACGTCGTGGCCGACGAACGAGAAGAGCCGCGCCAGCGCGTCGCCGTAGGCGGCGTTGCGCGCATGGCCGACGTGCAGCGGCCCGGTCGGGTTGGCGCTGACGAACTCGACGTCGATGTTCTCGAAGACGGGCGCCGACCCGGCGCCGAAGCGGTCGCCCGCGGCCAGGACGTGGCCCAGCGCGTCGCTGTACCAGGCGTCGCTCAGGAACAGGTTCAGGAAGCCGGGACCGGCGACCTCGACGCGCTCCAGCGACGCGCCGAGCCCGCTGCGCAGCTCCTCGGCCAGCCGCCCGGCGACCTCGCGCGGCGCGGCCTTCATGACCGGCGCCAGGAGCATCGCGGCGTTGGTCGCGTAGTCGCCGTGCTCGGCCTGGCGCGGGCGCTCGAGCGTGGGCCGGCCCTTGGTGGCGGGCGCGTCGGCACCGGCGGCGGCGGAGGCCGCGCGCTCGACGGCGTCGCGGAGGTCGTCGAC
>JAOPZP010000233.1 GCA_025964055.1 Conexibacter sp. | reverse complement strand
GTCCTCGACACCGACATCACCACGCTGGCGGTCGACGCGATCGCCAACGCGGCCAACACCCAGCTGCTGCACGGCGGCGGCGTCGCCGGAGCGATCTCGCGCGCCGGCGGCCCGGCGATCGACGAGGAGTCGCGCCGCAAGGCGCCGATCGAGCTCGGCGACGCGATCGAGACGTCCGCGGGGGAGCTGCCGTCGCGCTGGGTCATCCACGCGGCGACGATGGTCCTCGGCGGCCCGACGTCGGCCGACATCATCCGTCGCGCCACCGCCGCCACGCTCTGGAAGGCCGAGGAGCTCGGGGCCCGCTCGCTGGCGCTCGTCGCCTTCGGGACCGGCGTGGGCGGCTTCCCGCTGGCCGATGCGGCCGACATCGAGGTCGACGAGGTCCGCCGCCACCTGGCGTCCGGCTCGCGTCTGGAGCGGGTGGTGTTCGCGGTGCACGGCGAGGACGCGCGGGCGGCGTTCGCCCGCGCGCTCGAGGCCTCCTGAGCGCCGGCCCTAGCGGATCTCCCCGCGCAGGACCCGCCAGGCGCCGATGGCCAGCGGCAGCACGAGCCAGAGCAGGACCGTCGTGCCGACGCGCGCCCATTCGCCGGCGCCGAGGGCATGGTCGGTGAGGTCGGCCAGCGTCGTGCTCTGGTCCACCCAGTGGGCCAGCCCGTGCAGGCCGCCGATCACATGGGTGACGGCGGTCACGGCGAGCGGCAGGACGAACGACGCCACGATCGCCGGTGCCGAGAGGAGGATCGCGCAGCCCAGCGCAACGCCGATCAGCATCGAGATGACGGAGAACAGCGCCGTCTGGCCCAGGATGCCGGCATCGAGCGACCACGTCCCGTCCAGCCCGGAGGGGTTCAGCGCCGTCCCCACCGCCGACAGCGCCAGGGCTGCCAGGAACGCGACGACGGCCAGCACGATGCTGGCGCCGATCTTGGCCGCGAGCACGCGGCCGCGCTGGGGCACGAGCGTGAACGTCAGCAGCGCGGTGCGCTGCGACCACTCGGAGGTCACGAGCAGGATGCCGACGATCGGCAGCAGCACGTTGAGCGCCTGCGTCGAGTTGTTGAGGACGTTGCTCAGCGTGTGGTCGCTGGAGCTCCCGGTGAGGACCGAGATGACCACGGCCGCGAGCGTGAGGAGCAGGCCGCTGAGCAGCAGCCAGAACCCCGCGCGCGTGTCGTGCATCTTGCGCAGCTCGACCCGCGTCAGCCGGACGAGGCTCGGGCGCTGGTCAGGGGGGCGATCGCCGGCGCGCGGCGACAGCGGCGCGTCGAGGTGGGCGGCGGCGGTGCTCATCGCAGGGACTCCTGGAGGTCGGGCGCAACGGTGCCATCGGGGCCGTCGGGCGCCCCGCTGGTGAGGTCGAAGAAGAGCTGCTCGAGGCCGGCGCTCTCGGAGCGGCCGAGGGCAGCGAGGGCGACGCCACCCGCCAGCGCGGCGCGGCCGACGACCTCGGGCTCGGCGTCGACGACGAAGCCGCCGTCCGGATGCGGCCGCGCGGCGAGGCGGGCGGCGTCCAGCGCGGCCAGCAGCTCCCGGTCGTCGTCGGCGGAGCGGACCAGCGTGCCCGCGTGGGCCAGCAGCTCGTCGCGCGTGCCGGCAGCGACGATCCTGCCGTTGCCGATGATCAGCAGCTGGTCGGCGACCGCCTCGACCTCGTGCAGCAGGTGCGAGGACAGCAGGACCGTGCCGCCGCGGTCGGCGAAGTCGCGCAGCAGCCCGCGCATCCAGCGCATGCCCTCGGGGTCCAGGCCGTTGGCCGGCTCGTCGAGGATCAGCACCTCGGGGTCGCCGATCAACGCGTTGGCGATGCCCAGGCGCTGGCGCATGCCCAGCGAATACTGCTTGACGCGCTGGCGCGCGGCGCGCCGCTCGAGCCCGACGCGGTCCAGGAGCTCCGGGACGCGACCGGGATCGGCGCCCGTCGTCAGCGCCGTGAGCGTCAGCGCCTCCTGACCGCGGCGGCCGCCGTGCTGGGCCCCCGCGTCGAGCAGGATGCCGACGCGGCGCCCCGGGTTGGGGAGCGATCGGTAGGACGCCCCGAGGACCTCGGCGTGGCCGGCGTCGGGGTCCGACAGCCCGCACAGCATGCGCATCGTCGTGGTCTTGCCGGCGCCGTTGGGGCCGAGGAAGCCCGTGACGGTGCCGGGGGCGCAGCGGAAGGTCACGTCGGAGACGACGGTGCGACCGCCGAGGCGCTTGGTGAGGCCGGTGGACTCGATCATGGTCCCAGCATCGTCGGTCGGGCAGCGCGCCGCGAGCGCCGCGCGGCTATCCCGTGTCCGACCCCGGTCGGTCGTCGCATCGACTTCGGTAGGGGGTCGGGTCGGCCACGGGTCCGTACGCTGGGGGCGTGATGACGGGCGCCGAGCACGAACCGCCGGCTGGGCTGGCCCAGTGGCAGCGCACGCTGCTGCCGGCGGCGCTGCTGGAGGAGTCCGGCGGACGCCGCACGCCGCGCGACTGGGTCGTCGACGCGTTGATGTACATCTGCAGCATCGGCTTCGGCGTCGCCATCCTGGGCACGACGATCGCCGCGCGCTCGAACGCGATGGTGGCCCTCGACGTCGCCGGCGGCGTGGTCGCCTTCGCGGCGCTGTGGTTCCGGCGG
>JAOPZP010000183.1 GCA_025964055.1 Conexibacter sp. | reverse complement strand
ACGACCCAGCAGTAGCCGGCCTTCTCGTACAGGTCGATGAGCCCCGGGTACAGCGTGCGCTCGTAGTCCTCGATGTTGACGATCCGCCCGGGGCCGTCGATCTGCGAGCCGTCGTTGGCGATGTTCGAGCGGCTCGTCGGGTACTTGACCCAGCGATTGCCGTTGTGGGTCAGCGGCGACGGGTGGCCGATGTCCTGCGCCCAGCCGTCGGGCACCACGGGCTCGACGACGACCTTCGTCTTCGGCGGCACGTGCGCGACGAACCACGCGCGGGTCATGTTGCGCGTGTCGGGACGCGAGAGCACCTGGCCGATGTGCAGCGACGCGATCATCCCCTGCCCGCACAGCGCGGCCGCCGCGAGCACGATCAGCGTCGGCGCCAGCACCGGCCGGCGCTGGCCGAGGACGACCGCGACGCGGAGCACGGCGTAGGCGCCGAGCAGGCAGATCATCGGGAAGACCGGCAGCAGCCAGCGCCCGAAGTAGCGCTGCTGGGTGCCCATGAACAGCAGGAACAGCACGGGCGCCGGGACCAGCACCGCGGCGATCCGCCAGCTGTCACGCGCGACGATCGCGATGCCGGCGGCCGCGGCCACCGCCGGGATCCACCCCAGCCCCCAGGTCAGCGTCCAGAGGTAGTAGGCCAGCCCGTTGTCCTCGGTGAGCCCGAGCTTGCCCAGCGCGTCGTCGGCGACCGAGGTCTGGTGGTTGAGGCCGTTGGAGAACGCGGCGTGGTCCAGCAACGCGTACGGGTTGGTCACCACGAACGCGACCGCGGCGCACAGCGCGGCGACGAGCAGCCCGCCGATGATGGTGGAGGCGGGGAGCCGGCGTTGGCCGACGAGCCAGCCGCCGGCCGCAGCCAGCAGCGGCAGCAGCGCGATGCCGCCGGTGTACTTCGTCGAGCACGCGAGGCCGAGGCCGGCGCCGGCCACCACGAAGTCGACCAGCCGGCCGCGCCGCACGATGCCCGCGGCGCCGTAGAGCGACAGGCAGATCGGCGCGAGCGTCGGCACGTCGTTGAGCGCCAGGTGCGAGTAGAAGACCGGCAGGAACCCGACCCCGAGCAGCGCGGCGGCCAGGAACCCCACGCGGCGGTCGGCGAACAGCCGCGCGCCGGCGAGGTAGAGCAGCCAGACCGCCAGCGTCCCGCAGGCCGCCGAGACGATGCGCGCAACCAGGAAGACCTCGGTCGGGTCGGCGGCGAAGGACGACGACACGCCCGAGCGCCCGCCGAACCACACCGCGAACACGCCGTGCAGCAGGTACGTGAACGCGGGCGGGTTGACGAAGTAGTCGGGGTTGAGCCCGTGGCCGAAGAGCCCGATGGCCTTCGGGACGAAGTGGGCGTTCTCGTCGGCGTTGTAGGAGTACGGCAGGCCCTGCTTGGCGCCCCAGATCCGGATCAGGAAGCTCGCGGCCAGCAGCACGGCCACCGCGGGCGCCCAGCGCAGGCGGGCGCGCCGGTCGGCGTCACGGGCGGCGTCGTCGCGCTCGGCCGCGACCGGAGCAAGCACCGCGGCCTGGACGTTCATCGCGTCGCCCTCCTCGGAGCCCGGTGCATCAACAGCGGACATACGCCGAGTAGTACGGGGTGAACGCGATGCGGCGGAAGCCCGGCAGCGGGACGTTGTCGAACGGGTCGTCGGTCGGCGCGACCAGCGCCTGGCGCAGCAGCGCGGCGCGGTCGACCACGAAGATCGAGACACCCTTGGCCGCCCGGGCCTTGGCGCCCGGGTCGGCGCGCGCGAGGACCTGGTCGGCGCCGGCGCCCAGCAGCCAGCGCGTGTCGGGGACGAGCTTGTGGTTGGGGACCGTCACCGGGCCGCAGCGCCGCGCGGCCTGCACGGACGGCTGGTCGAGCAGGTCGGCGAGCGAGCGATGCGACGTGCCCCGCAGCTGCAGCTCGGCGTCGAAGACGTGGAAGTTGACCCGCGTGACGGTGAACGCGACGCCGTAGATCACGATCAGCGCGGCGCCGACGGCCCACACCTTGCGGATCCACAGGTCGCGGCGCAGCATCGTCCAGCCCGCCAGCGCGACCGCGGCGAAGACCATCACCATCAGCGTCGGGACCAGGAGGTAGCGGTCGATGACCGACAGGCCCGCGACCCCGACCAGCACGAACGTGCCGGTGCCGATCAGCCACAGCGCGGCGGGCATCAGCACGCGCCGCGGCGCGAGCCACACCGCGGCGACGAAGCCGGCGATCGCGGCGTAGAGCACCGGCGCCTTGGCCAGGTTGTAGAAGAAGCGCTTCATCGACGACGGGACCTCGGAGAGGCCCTGCGTGCGTCCGAGCTCCTCGGCGAGGCCGCTGGTGTGCTGCAGCGAGAAGAGCGGATGACCGGTCACCACGAAGTCGGTGATGACCCACACGACCGGCCCGACCGCCGCCCAGGCGGCGTACCGCGTCCAGCGCCGCAGACGCGTGAACCGGTCCCCACCCACCCGCTCGGGGCCGAGCTCCCCCGAGCACATCCAGAGGAAGTACAGGCCGATGAGGATCCACGCCTCGGGGCGCAGCAGGCCGGCGCACGCGAGCAGGACCCAGACGATCCCGCCGCGCCGCGGGCGCGCCAGCTCCAGCGCCGCGGCCCAGACGACGAACGCGAGGTACGGGATGTCGATGTAGGCGCGCGCCGCCAGGAACGGGAAGTCGAAGCGCGTCATCACGAGCGCGCCCGCAATCAGCCCGACGACCGGCGTGAACGCGACGCGCCCAAGGCGGTACATGCCCATCGCCAGCACGATTAGCGACGCCATCGTCGCCAGGACCATGATCCGGTCGCCGCCGCGGCCAAGCAGCGAGAGCGCCGCGCCGAACGCGAGCGCGAGCGGGTGCTCGGTCGGCGCGCGATACACGTCGAAGGTCGGCAGGTGGCCGTGCAGCGCCTCCCGCCCCCAGATCAGGGAGTAGTACGAGTCGTAGTTCGGGAACGTCGGGTACACGAAGGTCCCGACGGTGACGGCGGCGATCAACAGGGCCAGCGCGACCGCCGGCCCTCGCCTTCTGAGCGATGCGCTGTGCATGGTGCGAGAGGGGCGATCCAGGGGCCAGGCCCGTAGACTCGCTGGCGCAGTATCCCATGAAGCTCATCATCCTGATCCCCTGCCTGAACGAGGAGCAGACCCTCCCGATCACGCT
>JAOPZP010000175.1 GCA_025964055.1 Conexibacter sp. | reverse complement strand
CTGCGCGCCGATGAGGCCAACGGGTCGATCGAGATCGGCCACGTGTGGTTCGGCGGCTGGCTGCAGCGCACGCCGCAGGCGACCGAGGCCATCCACCTGCTGGCCCGCCACGCGTTCGACGTGCTCGGCCACCGGCGCCTGGAGTGGAAGTGCGACGCCGCCAACGCGCGCTCCCAGGCCGCCGCGCGCCGCTTCGGCTTCACGTTCGAGGGGATCTTCCGCCAGCACATGATCGTCAAGGGCCGCAACCGCGACACCGCGTGGTTCTCGATCGTCGACGGCGAGTGGCCGGCGGTCGACGCGGCGTTCACCGCGTGGCTGGCGCCGGGGAACTTCGACGCCGACGGACGCCAGCGAGCGTCGCTGGCGTCGTTGCGCGAGCGCGCGACGACCGAGGGCTAGCCGCTAGCGCTGGGCGCCGGGCTCGGCGGCGCCCCAGATGCCGGGGCCGCGGCGATGCTCGTAGATCAGCGAGGTCTCGGCGTGGGCCACGGCGGGGTGCGTGGCGAGGTGGTCGACGACGAACTCGCGCAGGTCCTGGGCGTCGGCGGCGGCCAGCCAGACGAGGTAGTCGGTCGCGCCCGCGAGGTGGAAGACGCTCAGCACGCCGGGCAGCCGGCGGACCGCGTTGGTGAAGGTGTCGATCTGCTCGCGGTTGTGGACGGCGAGCCGCACGGCGACCATCGCCTGCAGCGGGCGGCCCAGCGCCGCGAGGTCGATCTCGGCGTGGAAGCCGCGCAGGACGCCGGCGGCTCGGAGCGCGCGAACGCGCTGCAGCGCGGTCGAGGGCGCGACCCCCGCGCGCTCGGCCAGCTTGTTGTTCGGGATGCGGGCGTCCTCGCTGAGCGCTTCGAGGATCTTGCGGTCGGTCTCGTCGAGGCGCAGTCCGTTCGGCATGCCGGTCATCGTGGCACATCGCAACGAAGGATCGGCGATTCTGCAGCGAAACTCCGTAGATCCTGCGGCACTCTGGCGCTGTCGCCGCACAGGTGCTTGACTGAGGGCATGGAACACGCGCTGGAGGCCCGGACGGACATCCGCGACTCGATCATCGATGCCGTCGGCGACACGCCCCTCGTGCGGCTCTCGCGGATCGGCGCGGGGCTCGTCCCGCAGATCGTCGCGAAGGTCGAGGCGCTCAATCCGGGCGGCTCGATCAAGGACCGCGCGGCGCTGGCGATGATCGCCGCCGCCGAGCGCGACGGCCTGCTGCGCCCCGGCGGCACGCTCGTCGAGCCGACGTCGGGCAACACGGGCACCGGCCTGGCGATGGCGGCTCGGCTGAAGGGCTACCACGTCATCGCGGTCATGCCCGACAAGATGTCGAAGGAGAAGATCGACCTCCTGCGCGCCTACGGCGCCGAGGTCGTCGTCTGCCCGACCAACGTCGAGCCCGAGTCGCCCGAGTCCTATTACTCGGTCTCCGACCGGCTGGCGGCCGAGATCCCGGGCGCGTTCAAGCCCAACCAGTACTTCAACCCCGCCAACCCGCAGGCCCACTACGACTCCACCGGCCCGGAGCTGTGGGAGCAGTCGGGCGGGAAGATCACGCACCTGGTCGCCGGCGTCGGCACCGGCGGCACGATCACGGGCATCGGGCGCTACCTCAAGGAGCGCAACCCCGACATCCAGATCGTCGGCGCCGACCCGGTCGGCTCGATCTACAGCGCCGCCTCCGACGACGAGGTCAAGGGCTACCTGGTCGAGGGCGTCGGCGAGGACTTCTGGCCGGCCACGTTCGACCGCTCGATCGTCGACCGCTGGGTCGCGGTGACCGACAAGGACTCGTTCCTGACCACGCGCCGGCTCGCGATGGAGGAGGGGATCCTCGCGGGCGGCTCCTGCGGCACCGCGATGTGGGCGGCGCTCGAGGTCGCGCGCGGCATCGACGACCCCGACGCCATGATCGCCGTCGTGCTGCCCGACGGCGGGCGCAGCTACCTCAGCAAGATCTTCAACGACGCGTGGATGACGCAGTACGGCTTCCTGGAGCGCGCCGGCGACCTCGCCGTGGGCGACGTGCTGCGCCGCAAGGCCGACGGCGCGCACCCCAACGAGATCCCGTCGCTGGTCACCGTCGGCACGCACCAGAAGGTGCGCGACGCGGTGGCGCTGCTGCACGAGCACGGCGTCTCGCAGCTGCCGGTCGTCAGCGCGCACGACCCGGGCACGGTCATGGGCTCGGTGGGCGAGCGCGGCCTGCTGGCCCGCGCCGTCGGGGACCCGGCGTTGCTGAACGCCGAGATCGCCGCGGTCATGGAGCCGCCGCTGTACGCCGTCGCCGCCTCCGATCCGGTGCGCGAGGCGGTTGAGCTGCTGGTCGGCGAGCGCCAGGCGCTGCTGGTGATCGCGGCCGACGGCCGGCCCGCGGGCATCGTGACGCGCGCCGACCTGCTGGAATCGCTGGCACGATGAGCGACCCCCAGGGAGACCCCGCGGCCGGCGACGCCTCGCCCGGCCCGCTGAAGCTCGCCACCCGCGTGGTCCACGCCGGGTTGGAGCCCGATCCCACGTACCGCTCGGTCATCCCGGCGATCCATCAGACGTCGACGTTCGCGCAGCCGTCGGTCGGCGAGTTCGTGGAGGACTACGACTACGCGCGCAGCGCCAACCCGACGCGCGCCGCGCTGGAGACGGCGCTGGGCGAGCTGGAGGGCGGGCTCGGGACGTCGTTCTCCTCGGGCATGGCCGCGACGCACGCGCTGATCACGGCGGTGTGCTCGGCGGGCGATCACGTCGTGCTGCCGGCCGACCTCTACGGCGGCACGTTCCGCCTGGTCGACAAGGTGCTGACACGCTTCGGGATCACCTACACCATGGTCGACCAGACCGATCTCGACGCGCTGGCGGTCGCGGTGACCGATGCCACCAGGCTGGTGTGGGTCGAGACGCCGACCAACCCCTTGTTGAACGTCGTCGACGTGGCGGGCGTCATCGAGCGAATCGGTCGGACGCACCCCGCCTTCGTGGCGGTCGACAACACCTTCGCCACGCCGGTCAACCAGCGGCCGCTGGAGCTCGGCGCCGACGCGGCCGTGCACTCGGTCACGAAGTACCTCGGCGGCCACTCCGACACGGTCGGCGGAGCGGTCGTGGTGCGCGACCCCGAGGTCCACGAGCGCGTGCGCTTCGTGCAGAACTCGGTCGGCGCGGTCCCCGGGCCGTTCGACTGCTTCCTCGTGCACCGCGGGCTGCGGACGTTGCACCTGCGGATGGCCGCCCACGCGCGCAGCGCCGAGGCGGTCGTGGAGTTCCTGGTCGGCGCGCCGGCCGTCTCCAACGTCCGCTGGCCCGGCTTCAGCGGCATGGTGAGCTTCCAGCACCCCGACGCCATCGGCATCGCCGAGCGGACCAAGCTCTTCACGCTGGCCGAGTCGCTGGGCGGCGTCGAGTCGCTGATCGAGGTCCCGCAGGCGATGACGCACGCCTCCGTGGAGGAGTCCGACGCGGCCGTTCCGGCCGACCTCGTGCGGCTCAGCTGCGGGATCGAGGCGCCCGAGGACCTCGTCGCGGACCTCCGCGCGGCGCTGCCCGCGGCCTGAACGCCGGCCTGCACCGGGCCAACAGGGTGTCATCGAACGAACCGCCGGGAAGAGGGGTGACCATGCCTCGTCGGATCGACCTCGGCCGCGCCGTGCTCTGCGCGGGCGCCGCGCTGCTGCTGATCTCCCTCTTCACCGAGTGGTACGACACCGGACCCACGGGTTGGGAGGTGTTCGAGAGCCTCGACCTCGTGCTCGCGGCGATCGCGGTGGCCGCCGTCGTCGCCGCGATCCGTCCCGACGCGCTGCCGCCCGGGGCGGCCTGGGCGCTGCCCGGCGCCGCGCTGGTCATCGTGATCGTGCAGCTCGTCAACGCCCCGCCCGCCGCGGGCGACGGCAAGCCGAGCACCGGCGCCTGGCTGGCGCTGTCGGGGGCGCTGCTCATGGCGGCGGGATCGGCGCTGTCGCTGGCGGCGATCTCGGTGACCGTGCACGTGCGCGAGCGGGAGGTCCGGCGGCGGGTGCCGGCGGTCGACCGGCGCGCGGACCGCGAGGCGGCCGCGGCCGAGGACCTGGACGCCGACGCCGGCTCCGGGCCGGTGACGGCGGCCGGCGGCGGCTCGGTCGCCGCCGACGACCTGGAGCGCACGCAGCCGCTGACGGCCCTGCGGGAGGACGACCCGGAGGATCCGGAACGCCCGTGACGCCGGACACGCGAAACCGCGCCCCGTTCGAGCTGCTGCGGTTCACCGCCTCGCCGGTGAGCGCCGACGTCGGCGTGCTCGAGCTCGACGGCCGCTTTCCCCAGAGCGCGCGCTTCACGCGCCAGCCGGTCCTAGTCATCGAGGCGCGTGACGTGCCGCGCCTGGAGCTGGCGCCGCTGCGCGCCGACCGCGACGGCGAGCGCTGGAGCGCCGTCTACGCGGTCCCGCTCGGCGCGCTGGACGGCGGGACGTTCGCCCTGGGTCTGCGCGGGAAGCTGCTGGACCTGCCGGCGCCCGACCCGGCGGACGAGGCCGACCGGCTCGCCCAGGTGGCGCGCGAGGTCAACGGCCTGCGCCGCGGCCTGGAGGCCGCCGAGGACGTGGCCGCCGAGGCGCGCGCCGAGGTGGCCGCCACCGAGGCCCGGCTCGTCGCGGCCGTGGCCGCCGCGCGCGATGAGGCCGAGGAGGCTGCGGCGCAGCGGATCGCGGCGCTCGAGGCCGACCACGCTTTCACCCAGGCGGCCGGCGCCGAGCACAGGGCGGCGCTCGAGGCCGAGCTGGTCGAGACACGCTCTCGCCTCGTGCGGGAGGTCGAGGACGCGCGCGCCGAGGTCGCCCGCGCGCAGGAGGCGGCCCACGCGGCCGCGACGGCGCGGGCCGAGGCGGCCGA
>JAOPZP010000144.1 GCA_025964055.1 Conexibacter sp. | reverse complement strand
CCGGCGGCCTGCGCGAGGGCGTGATCCTCGACCTCCTGGCCCGCGTCGCGTACACCTAGCTCCAGGCCCATGGCCAAGGCACGCGACATCCCCGGCCTCGACGGCCGCACGAGCTTCCGCGAGGCGGCGCGCGCGGCCGTGTCGGTGCGCGCCAAGGAGGTCTTCGACCACGCCGACGGCGTCCTCGACACCGAGGACGCCGAGCGGGTGCACGACATGCGCGTCGCCACGCGCCGCCTGCGCGCGGTCCTCGAGGTCTTCGAGAAGGCCTTCGACCGCGACCTGCACCGGGCGGTGCTCGCCGACGTCAAGGCGCTGGCCGATGCGCTCGGCGCCCGTCGCGACCCGGACGTCCAGCTCGCGTCGCTCGCCACGCTGAAGGCGTCGCTGCCACCCGAGGACCACCCCGGGCTCGACCTCTTCGCCGCGCGCCTGGCGACCGAGCAGGCCGAGGGCAACCGGGTGCTGGCCAAGGCGCTGGAGACGATGGACGCGCACGAGCTCCAGGAGCGCCTGCGGGCGCTGGTGGCGGCGTGAAGGCGCGCAAGGTCAAGGGCCTCGATCCCGAAGGGCCGCTGGCCGACAACGTCGCGCGCATCGTCGCGGTGCGTCTCGACGAGTTGTTGGGGTTCATGCCGCGGGCCGCGGATCCGAAGGAGGTCGAGGCGCTGCACGACCTGCGCATCGCCGCCAAGCGGCTGCGCTACCTCCTGGAGCTCTTCGCGCCGTCCTTCGGCCCCTACGCCGCCAAGGCCGCCAAGAAGGCGCGCAAGCTGCAGGACCTCGTGGGCGAGATCCACGATGCCGACGTCACGCTGCCCCGGGTCGAGGCGCTCGTCGCCGAGTTGCGCGAGCACGACGCTGCGCGGGTGCAGGAGGGCGCCGGTGACGCCACCGACCTCGACCCGGAGGTCACCGCCGAGGCCCCGCACCGCACGGCGTTCCGGGGCCTCGAGACGCTCGACGTCCACCTGCGCGCCCGCCGCGCCCTGCTCTTCGAGCGCTTCCTGGAGAGCTGGAAGGACCTCGAGCGCCAAGGCTTCCGCGCGCGCCTGGAGTACGCGCTGACCGAGCGCCCCGACGCGATCACCGAGGACGGCAAGACGATCACACCGCCTTCACACGACGGTAACCGGGCACCATCGTCGGAGGACCTACGGTCAGACGCTCCAGCATGAACCCCGATCCCGCCCTCACCCAGGAGTCGATCCGCGCCGTCGAGGCCGTCGAGGCCCCGCGCCCGGCGCCGTCCGACCTCGACGCGCCGGCGCTCTACCTCAACCGCGAGCTCTCCTGGCTCGACTTCGACGACCGCGTCCTGCAGCTCGCCGAGGACCCCAGCCAGAAGCTGCTGGAGCGCTGCAAGTTCGCCGCGATCTTCGGGTCCAACCTCGACGAGTTCTTCATGATCCGCGTGGCCGGCCTGCACGACCAGGTCGACGCGGGGATCACCACGCCGAAGGCCGACGGGCGCACGCCGTCGGAGGTCATCGACGCGGTGCGCGCGAAGGTCCTGGCCCTCGGCGACCGGCAGTGCCGGGTGCTCGCCGACGACCTGCGACCGTCGCTGGAGGCCGCCGGGATCAGCCTGCTGGGAATCGACGAGGTCAGCTCCGAGGCCCGGCGCACGCTCGACCAGCGCTTCCGCCGCCAGATCTTCCCGGTGCTGACGCCGCTGGCCGTCGGGCTCGGCCGGCCGTTCCCCTACATCTCGAACCTGTCGCTGAGCCTCGCCGTGCTCGTCCGCGACCCGGTGTCGGGCCAGACGACGTTCGCGCGGGTCAAGGTGCCGAAGGAGATGCTGCCGCGGTTCGTGGCGCTCGACGGCGAGCCGACGACGTTCGTCCCGCTCGAGCAGCTCATCGCGGCCAACCTCCACACGCTGTTTCCCGGCATGGAGGTCATCGACCACGGGGTCTTCCGCGTCACGCGCGACGCCGACTTCGAGATCAGCGACGAGGCCGACGACCTCCTGCTGGCCGTCGAGGACGAGCTGCGCCGCCGGCGCTTCGGCGAGGTCGTGCGCGTCGAGGTCGAGGCGCACATGTCCCAGGCGCTGCGCGAGGCGCTGACCGAGGCGCTGGAGGTCGAGGACCGCCAGGTCTACGAGGTCTCCGACCTGCTGGACCTCACCGACCTCTGGCAGATCGTCAAGCTGCCCGGCTTCTCGGAGCTGCGCGACCCGCCCTGGTCGTCGGTGACCCAGCCGCGCCTGCGCGGTGAGGAGGGTCGCAAGGCCGACATCTTCGCTGCGATGCGCAAGGGCGACATCCTCGTCCACCATCCCTACGACTCGTTCACGACCTCGGTCGGGCGCTTCGTCGACCAGGCCGCCGAGGACCCCGACGTCCTGGCGATCAAGCTGACGATCTACCGCACGTCGGAGAACACCCCGCTGATCCCGGCGCTGATCCGCGCGACCGAGCGGGGCAAGCAGGCGGTGTGCCTCGTGGAGCTCAAGGCGCGCTTCGACGAGCGCGCCAACATCGAGTGGGCGCGCAAGCTGGAGGAGACGGGCGTCCACGTCGTCTACGGCCATCCTGCGCTCAAGACGCACGCCAAGTGCATCCTCGTGGTGCGGCGCGAGGGCGACGGCGTGTGCCACTACCTGCACGTCGGCACGGGCAATTACAACCCGACGACCGCGCGGCTGTACACCGACTTCGGCCTGTTCACGACCGACGAGCGCCTCGGCTCCGACGTCGCCGACATGTTCAACTTCCTCACCGGCTACGCGCGGCCGCGGCGCTACCGCAAGGCGCTCGTCGCGCCCGACCACCTGCGCGACGGCATCGTCGAGGAGATCGACAAGACCATCGAGGCGCACCGCAACGGGCAGCCGGCGCGCATCCAGATGAAGATGAACTCCTTGGTCGACCGGGCCTGCATCAAGGCGCTGTACCGCGCCTCCCAGGAGGGCGTGCCGGTCGACCTGAACCTGCGCGGGATCTGCTGCCTGGTGCCGGGCGTGCCGGGCATCAGCGACAACATCCGGGTGGTGTCGATCGTCGGGCGCTTCCTGGAGCACTCGCGGGTCTTCGCCTTCCGCCGCGGCGACGAGCAGCTCGTGCTCATCGGCTCGGCCGACCTCATGCCGCGCAACCTCGACACGCGCGTCGAGCTGGTCGCGCCCGTCGAGGACGACGTGCTGCGCGACGACCTCCTGGACACGCTCGAGCGCGCCTTCGCCGACGACACGCACGCCTGGGAGCTGCGCAGCGACGGCACGTGGACGCGCCGCGTCCCCGACCCCGACGAGCCGGAGCCGCGCGACCTGCAGCGCGAGCTGATGCTGGGCCACCAGGCCCGGGCCGCCGAGCGCGAGCCCTCCCCGGACGCGGACTGACGCGACGCCCGCGCCGCGGTCTAGCCTGCGCGACGTGTGGCTGTTGCCTCGTGCGCTTCCGGCGCTGCTCGCCGTCGCCGTCGCCGCGCTTGCCGTCGGC
>JAOPZP010000141.1 GCA_025964055.1 Conexibacter sp. | reverse complement strand
GGGGCGGTCCTGCACCTCGGCACCCGCAAGCACCACGAGGCGCACCTGAGCGACATCACGTCGCTGCGCCTGCCGGGCTGCTTCGCGATGACCGAGACCGGCCACGGATCCAACGTCCAGCAGCTGGCGACGACTGCGACCTACGACCCGTCCACGCGGGAGTTCGTCATCACCACGCCGAACGACGACGCCCGCAAGGACTACATCGGCAACGCCGCGCGCCACGGGCGCATGGCCGCCGTGTTCGCCCAGTTGGTCGTCGGCGGCGAGTCGCGCGGCGTGCACGCGCTGCTCGTGCCGCTGCGCGACGACGCGGGCAACGTGCTCGAAGGGATCCGCATCGAGGACTGCGGCGCCAAGCTCGGCCTCGACGGCGTCGACAACGGCCGCATCTGGTTCGACGACGTCCGCGTGCCGCGCGACGCGCTGCTGGACCGCTACGCCACCGTCAGCGAGGACGGCGTCTACGAGAGCGCGATCGAGAGCCCCACCAAGCGGTTCTTCACCATGTTGGGCACGCTGATCCAGGGTCGCGTCAGCGTCTGCGGCGCGTCGATCAACGCCACGAAGGTCGCGCTGGCGATCGCCGTGCGCCACGCCGAGTCGCGGCGTCAGTTCGGGCCCCCCGGCGGCGACGAGGTCGTCCTGATGGACTACCGCACCCACCAGCGGCGGCTGCTGCTGCCGCTGGCCAAGGTGTACGCCTTGCACTTCGCCCAGGAGGACGTCGTCGCGCGGCTGCACCGCGTGTTCACCGCCACCGAGGAGCCGGCGCGCGAGCGGCGCGAGCTCGAGACGCTGGCGGCCGGCCTGAAGGCCGTCGCGACGTGGCACGCGACCGACACGATCCAGGAGGCCCGCGAGGCCTGTGGCGGCATGGGCTACCTGAAGGGCAACCGCTTCGCGGCGCTGAAGGCCGACACCGACGTCTTCACGACCTTCGAGGGCGACAACACCGTGTTGCTCCAGCTCGCGGCCAAGAACCTGCTGACCGACTTCCGCGACCAGCTCGGCGAGCTCGACCCGCTGGGCACCGCGAGCTTCTTCGCCGGCCAGGTCTTCGAGACGGTCGCCGAGCGCAGCGCGATCCGCGAGGTGCTGGGACGGCTGGCCGACGACCTGCTGCCGGGCCGCGAGGACGAGGGCGACCTGGCCGAGCGCGCCACGCAGCTGGAGCTGTTCCGCTGGCGCGCCGACCACATCCTGTCGGGTGCCGCGCGGCGCCTGAAGGGCGGCATCGACGCGGGCCGCGACCCGTTCTCGGTGCTCGTCGACTGCCAGGACCACGTGATCGCGGCGGCGCGCGCCTACGTCGATCGCGTCGTGCTGGAGTCCTTCGCCGCGGGCGTGGAGCGCTGCGAGCACCCGGGGACGCGTGCGCTGCTGGACCGCGTGTGCGACCTGTACGCCTTGAGCACGATCGAGGCCGAGCGCGGCTGGTACCAGGAGCACGGCAAGCTGTCCTCGCCGCGCTCCAAGGCGGTCATCAAGGCCGTCAACACGCTGTGCGCGGAGCTGCGCCCGCACGCGACCGAGCTGGTCGAGGCCTTCGGCGTGCCGGAGACCTCGCTGGGCGACGCGGACGCGGTGGCGCGGGCGTCGGCGGCTTAGGCCACGGCGAGCTGCAGGTCGCCGCGGCGGCGCGCCTCGTGCTCGAGCTGGTCGCGCAGCTCCCAGAACTCGGTGGCCGGCAGGTCGCCGACGGTGACGCCGGACGGGCGGTTCGCCGTGTGGACGACGCCCGTGCCGAAGCGCACGACGAGGCCCACGGCGATGAGGCAGATCAGCAGGCTGGCGACGTTCCCGGCGGCCAGGACCGCGGCGTGGTAGCCGGCGAAGTTGACGTAGGACATGAGCGCGTTGACGAACGCGCCGAGGGTCCAGCCCAGCGAGGACTGGCCCGCGGCCGAGCGGGCGCGGAGCATCGCGGCCAGCTGCGGCAGGGCAGCGCAGAGCCCGATGATGATGGCGGCGGAGGAGAAGAGATCGAGAAGCGACATGGAGCAGGGGGAGAGGGGTCGTCGTTCGGCGTCATGCCAAGCGTCGGCACACGGTAGGAAGTTGCTGAAGCAACTAGACGTGAGGTGGGTCACACGCCTTCTCCCCCGGGTCGCTCTACGGTGCCGCGGGCGCCGCGATCGCCCGCCGGCGGCGGTGGATGACCCACGCGACCAGCCCGGCGGGCAGCATCAACCAGTACGAGACGAGCCGGTAGGCCAGCGTCGCCACGGCGGCGTCGCCGGCGCTCACGCCCGACAGCACGAGCGTCGCCGTCAGCCCCGCCTCCACGACGCCGATGCCGCCCGGGGTGATCGGGATCTGCGCCAGGAGCTGCGCCGCCACATAGGCGAGCAGCACGAGCGAGAACTGCGGCTGGCCGCCGACGGCGACGATCGCCGTGACCAAGGCCATCAGGTCGAAGAGCCAGCGGCCGACCGCGGCGCCCGCGGCCGCGACCAGGCGATCGCCGAGGCGGTCGACGACCTCGTCGCGATGGGCGACCAGCCGGTCGGGCAGGTCGGCGGGGAGCCGCCGGTCGCCGGGCAGGCGGCAGCTGACCTCGCGCGCCATGCGCCCGACCCAGCGCAGCGCCTGCTCGCTGCGCCCGACGCCGAAGCCGACCGCGAGCATCGCGATGAAGAGGACGAGGCCGAAGACGCCGGTCTCCAGCAGCGTGTGCGGCACGCGCAGGCCGAACACGATCGCCGGCACCGCGAGCAGCGGCAGCACGCACAGGCCGCCGATCTGCAGCACGGTCGCGGCGGCGAGGCCGGTAGCGATGTTGCCCCGCCGCACGTCCTCGGAGGCGTTGAGCATGTTGTACTGCGCGGCCGCGGCGGTGGCCGCGCCGCCGGGGATCACGCGGCCCAGCGCGCCGCCGCCGAGCTGGGAGGTCGCGACCGCGAGGTGGTCGTCGGTCCCGATCGACACGGCCTGCAGCTCCCACAGGCACCACAGCGAGGCGGCCTCGAAGAACACCATGGCGGCCAGCCACCAGGGCTTCAGGTCGCGCACCTGCGGCCAGGCGCCCAGAACCTCGACGATCGCCGGGGCGACGCCGTAGAGGACCAACGCAGTGAGCGCGAGCGCCGCCGCGCGCCGTGCCAGGGGCGCCATCGCGCTCAAAGGTAGAGGACGGGGAGGCGGGCCCGGCGTCAGACGGCGATCGCCGGGGTCCACCCGGCCGCGCCCGGCAGGCGCGGCACCAGGGTGCACTCGAACGCGCCGCAGTCCAGGCGCACGGGCGCGCCGGCGCTCAGGCCGCCCGGCGCGGGCGTCCGATCCGGACGCAGCGGGTGGACGCCGAGCTGGGCGTGGCCGCGGCGCGAGGCCGCGGTGCACAGCGCGCGCTCGGCGTGCTCCTGGGTCAGGCGCCATCCGGCGGCCACCAGGGCGGCGCCGTGCCACAGCTCCCAGCGCCACCGCCGGAGCCCGCCCGGGTTGGGCGGCAGCGGATGGAAGGCGTAGGCGAAGCGTGGTCCGTCGACGCGTTGCGTCACTTCCTCCAAAGTAGCGCCTCGGCAGCCGATACAGGGGACATGCCGGATCGTCCACGGACCTGGTCGGCGCCCGTGCTCGTGCTCGGGCTCGTCGTGCTGGTCGCGTTCGGCCTGCGCTCGCACAGCGCGAGGAGCACGGTGGCCGAGGGCCGCCAGGTCGGCCACGTCACCGCGCAGGAGCGGGCGGCGACGTTCCGCTTCGACGCGGCCTCGGCCCCCAGCGATCGTGCGTTGTTCCTGCTGGCCGTCAGCCACGCACGGCCGGAGGCCCAGCGCCTGATCGGCGCGGTCGACGGCCTGGTCGACGTGCACTTCGCGACGACGGCGCGCGGCATCGCCGGCACGACGCAGGGGATCGGGACGCGGTACGCGCTGACCGTCAACCTCGTCGTGGTCGCCCAGCGCTACGGCCAGCGCGGGATCGACCGGACCGTCCTGCACGAGCTGGGGCACGTCATCGACTTCGCCCTCGTGGACCCGGCCCTGCACCGGCAACTGGACGCCGGCATCCCGCAGGGCTACGGCTGCGAGCAGGCCAAGATGGGCGGCTGCGCCGACACGCGCGAGCGGTTCGCCGAGAGCTTCGCCAAGTGGGCGACCCGCGACATCGGCGTCGACCTCGACCTCGGCTACAAGGTCCCGCCGCCCGGCGACCTCGAGTCGTGGGGCGCGCCGCTGGTCCCCGTGGCTTAGGTCACTTGGCCGTCGGGGTCGGAGGCCAGCCGCGACAGCTGCACCATGTCGGCGCGCCGGCCGCGCTTGACGTACGCGTCGCGCCGGATGCCCTCGCGGTGGTAGCCGCACCGGCGGGCGACCTCGAGCGAGGCGCCGTTGTCGACGTCGATCTGCAGCGCCAGCCGCAGCGCGCCGAGCCGGTCGAAGCCCCAGCGGGTGAGCAGGCGCAGGAGCTCGGTCCCGATGCCCTGGCCGCGGGCGGTCGGGGCGACGACGTAGCCCAGCTCCGCCTCGCGGGCCGCGGGGAGGATGACCGGCGCCAGCGCCAGCCCGAGGAGGCGGCCGGCGGGGTCGACGCCGGCGAAGGCCTCGCGGGTCCCGTCGCTGCGGCCGGCCTCGTAGCTGTCGAGCCAGCGCCGCGGGAACGTCGGGTCGGGCGGCTCGGGGAAGCCGGTGAAGCGCCGGACGTCGGGGTCGAAGAGCATGGCCGCGAGGCCGTCGAGGTGCTCCTCGGCGAACGGCTCCAGGCGCAGGGGCGGCGGCGACATCGACGCCAGATGCTGGCAAACGGGCGCGGCGGGGACTGTCCCCACCGCGCCTGCGTTCTGGGGACAGTCCCCACCTCCCGCCTACGACTGGACGTTCGCGTCCTTGGGCGCCTGCTGGGCGTCCTCGGACTTGGAGTCGTTGCTGCGCGGCGCCTTGCGGATGACCTTCTCGCACGAGCCGTTCGGGTTCGCGGCGGTGGCGTCGGTGATGACGTCGACCTGGTCGAGCAGCGCGCGGTCGTTGCCCTCGCCGCAGGTGATCTTGTCGACCTCGCCGTCGCGGGTGCGGAACGTGTCGTTGCCCGCGCCGCCGTCGAGCGTGTCGCCGACCTGGTCGGCCGAGCCGTCGGCGCCGGGATGGACGTCGCCGCGCGCCAGCGCCCACAGCGTGTCGTTGCCGTCGCCGCCCGAGGACGTGTCCTGGCCGACGTTGGCGTAGATGGTGTCGTTGCCCGGGCCGCCGTCCTGGACGTCGTCGCCGGTGCCGCCGGCCATGCGGTCGTTGCCGTTCTCGCCGAAGGACGTGTCGTTGCCGCTGCCGCCGGCGATGACGTCGCGCGAGTCGCCGCCCTTGAGCGTGTCGTTGCCGGAGCCGCCGAAGATCCGGTCGAACGACGTCAGGTCGCCGGTGGCGTTGGCGTCGCCGGTGATGGCGTCGTCGCCTGCACCGCCGTTGAGCCAGTCGTTGCCCTGGACGCCGGCGATCGTGTCGTTCCCGCCGCCGCCGAAGACGCGGTCGTTGCCCTCGCCGCCGTTGAGCTGGTCGTCGCCGTTGCGGCCGAAGATGCGGTCGTTGCCGCCGTTGCCGTTGATGGTGTCGGCGACCTGCGTGCCGCGCAGGCGCTCGTTGCCCGGACCGCCGTCGATCGTGGCGGCGAGCGCGGAGGCCGCCGGCACGAGGGCCAGGGCCGCGGTGGCGCCGATGATGGACTTGCGAAGCTGCATGTGAACGCGTTCCTCCTGATGCGTCGTGGTTGCTGCGGACAGGTTCACCGGTCTCCAGGCGATTCCCACGGTGCTCTCACGCACCTCTCACGCTCGATGAGAGATTCGTGAGAGGCTCTCCGCAGGCGATGACGCGGCGGGAACCTGCGTCATCCTCATGCCCATGCGCCGCCGTCTCACCGTCCTGCTGCTCACCGTCCCCTTCGCGTTCGGCGCGACGGCGGCCGTCGCCGACACCCTCCAGGGCACACGCGCGGCCGACACGCTGGTCGGCACGCCGGGCCCGGACACCATCGACGGGCGCGCCGGCGACGACACGCTCCAGGGGCGCGCGGGCGACGACCGGCTCAACGGCGGCGCCGGCAACGACACGATCGCCGGCGATGCGGGCAACGACATCATCAAAGGCGGCCCCGGCGACGACCTGCTGCTCGGCGGCAGCGGCCGCGACCGCATCGTCGGCGGCGCCGGGCAGGACACGATCATCGGCGGCAACGGCAACGACGCGATCTCGGCGCGCGACGGCGAGGTCGACACGATCCGCTGCGGCGCCGGCCGCGACCGCGTGACCGCCGACGCTGGCGATCGCGTCGCGGGCGACTGCGAGGTCGTCGCGCGTGGATGAGGCGCCGCCGGCCGGGCCGGTCGTCCTGTTGGTCGACGACGATCCCGCGATCCGGCGCACGGTTGCCGCCGGCCTCGAGCTCGAGGGCTTCTCGGTCGTGGCCGCCTCGGGCGGCCGCGCCGCGCTGGAGGCGGCCGCGCGCGTCCATCCCGCCGTCATCCTGTTGGACCTCAACATGCCCGACCTCGACGGCCTCGAGGTGCTCAAGCGCCTGCGCCACGGCGGCGACCAGGTGCCGGTGTGCGTGCTGTCGGCGCGCGACGAGATCGACGATCGCGTCCGGGGCCTGCAGGCCGGCGCCGACGACTACGTGGTCAAGCCGTTCGCCCTGGAGGAGGTGGTCGCGCGGCTGCACGCGCTGCTGCGCCGGCGCACGGCCGGGGAGGACGAGGCGCTGGCCGTCGGCGACCTGCGGCTGGACCCGCGGACCCGGAGCGCCCGGCGCGGCGAGCGCGACCTCGACCTGACCCGGCGCGAGTTCGAGCTGCTGCAGCTGTTCCTGCGCCATCCGGGCGAGGTGCTCGACCGCCGGCGGCTGCACGAGGAGGTCTGGGGCTACACGTTCGACCCGGGGACGAACGTCGCCGACGTCTTCGTCGGCTATGTGCGGCGCAAGCTCGAGACCGGCGGCGAGCCGCGCGTGCTGCACACGGTGCGCGGCATCGGCTTCGTCCTGCGAGTCTGAGCCGGTGCGCAGCCTTCGCGGTCGCCTGACCCTGGGTGTCCTGCTCGTGCTCGCGGCGGCGCTGGCCGTGGCGGGGGCGCTGGCGTTCGCCGAGGTCGACCGCTCCGAGCGCTCGGCGCTGGACGACCGGCTCAAGCGCACCGCGGAGCTGTCACGGCCCACCGCCGTGGCCGCCGTGCAGAACGAGGTGCCCGAGGCCGACCCGCGCCTGGACGCCGTCCTGCGCGCCACGGGCAGCTCGTTGCGGCTCAAGCTCGGCAAGGTGACGCTGATCGACACGGGCGCGCCGCCGCCGGACCGGCCGGCGCCGCTGCGCAGCGGCCTCTCGACGTTCAGCACGGGCGGGCAGCGCTACCGCGCCTACGTCACCACGCTCGACGATCGCGACCTCGGCGGGCTCGGGCGCCTGGAGGTCGTGTCGAGCCTGCGCGGCGTCGACGAGCGCATCTCGCATCTGCAGGAGCGCCTCGCGGTGCTGGCGCTCGCGGCGCTCGTGCTGGTCGGCGCGGCCGTGTGGCTGCTGACGTCGCTGGTCCTGCGGCCGCTGCGGCGCCTGCAGGCGGTCGCCTCGAGCGTCGCCGGCGACGAGGATCTCGACCGCCGCGTGCCCGCCGCCGATGGCCCGGGCGAGCTGCGCTCGCTGGCAACGAGCTTCAACGCGATGCTCGCGCGGCTTGGGCGCTCGGCCGCCGACCGCGAGCGGGCGCTGGACGCGACGCGGCGCTTCGCCGCCGACGCCGGCCACGAGCTGCGCACGCCGCTGACCAGCGTGCAGACGACGCTGTCGACGCTGCGCCGCCACCCCGAGCTGGACGCGGAGCGGCGCGGGGCGATGGTGCAGGACGCGCTGGACCAGCAGCGCCGGATGGTCGACCTGCTCGAGGGACTGCAGGCGCTCGCGCGAGGCGACGCCGGCCCGCTGCAGCACATCGACGTCGACCTCGCCGACCTGGTCGACGGCGTCGTGACCGCCGCCGCGGCGCGCCATCCGGAGCTGGCGCTGAGCGCGCTGCTGCCCGAGACGCCGGTGATCGTCGAGGGCTGGGAGCCCGGGCTGCGGCTGCTGGTCGAGAACTTGGTGTCCAACGCCGCGCGGCACGGGCGCGGGGGCGGCGGCGGTCGCGTCGACGTCACGCTGCTGGATGCGCATGGGGACGCGGGCCCGGTCCTGCACGTCGACGACGACGGGCCGGGCGTCCCGCCCGCCGAGCGCGAGCGCATCTTCGCGCCGTTCGCCCGGATCGACGGCGCCGACCGCCCGGGGTCGGGCCTCGGCCTCGCGCTCGTGGCCCAGCAGGCCGGCCATCACGGGGCGGGCGTGCAGGTCGAGGACGCACCGCTGGGCGGCGCGCGCTTCACCGTGACGTTCTAGGCAGGCTCGTCCGCGGTGGCGCGGGGCGCGGCCAGGCGCGTCGGGCTCGCTCGGCCGCGGAGCGTCTCGGTGCTCCCCAGCTCCCAGTGCTCGGCCTCGCCGCCGCCGGCGCGCTGCACCGCGGCCTCGGACGCCAGCACGCGCTCGTCGTGCTGCTTGGCCAGCTCGGTCAGGCGCGAGGCCTCGTTGACCGGGTCGCCGATCACGGTGTACTCGTAGCGCTCCGATGCGCCGATGTTGCCGGCGACCGCGGTGCCCGCCGACACGCCGATGCCGACGTCGCATTGGGGCACCTCCTGGGCGAGGCGGCGGCGCAGCGTCCGGGCGGCCCGCAGCGCGCCGCCCGCGGCGTCGTCGTGGGGGAGGGGCGCGCCGAACACGCAGAGCGCGGCGTCGCCGACGAACTTGTTGACCGTGCCGCCCTCGCGGTCGACGGCGTCGACCACGACGCGGAAGAAGTCGTTGAGCAGGTCCACCACCTCGGTCGGCGGGCGGTCGTGGGCCAGCTTGGTGGAGCCGACCAGGTCGACGAACAGGACGGCGACCTCCCGCTCCTCGCCGCCGAGCGTGATGCCACGCTCCAGCGCCTGGCGGGCGACGTCCTC
>JAOPZP010000428.1 GCA_025964055.1 Conexibacter sp. | reverse complement strand
GGGCTCGTGCTGGCGGGCGGCGCGGCGGTCCTCGTGACCCGGCGGCGGCGGCGCGACCGCACGCCCGCCGAGCCGTGGTGAGGCGCGGTCTCCTCCTCGCCTTGGTGCTCGTGCTCGCCCTGCCGGCGAGCGCGCTCGCGCACGCGACGCTGGAGGCGACGACCCCGGCGCGGGGCGCGGTGGCGCGCGCCGAGCCCGCGCAGGTCGTCCTGCGCTTCGACGAGGCCGTTGAGGGCAACTTCGGCGCGGTGCGGGTCTTCGACGCGCGCGGCGCCCGGGTCGACGACGGCCCGGTCGTGCATCCCGGCGGGACGGGCGCGCTGCTGGCGGTCGGCCTGAAGCCCGGCCTGTCCGATGGCTCGTTCACGGCCACCTACCGCGTCATCTCGGCCGACGGCCATCCCGTCTCGGGTGGCTTCGTGTTCGCGATCGGCCACGCGGGCGCCGCCCCCGCCGCGACGGTCGGCGACCAGCTGGACGGAACGTCGGCCGGCCCGGTGACGCAGGCGGCGTTCGGGCTCGCCCGCGGCGCCGACTACCTGGCCATCGCGCTGGTGGTCGGCACGCTGCTCTTCGGACTGCTGGCGTGGCGACGCGACGCGGCGGGGCCGGCCGCCGAGCAGGCCTTCGCCCGGCGCTCGCGCACGGTGCTCGCGGCGGGCCTGGGGATGGGCGCGGCCGCCGGTGTCGCCGGCATCGTCCTGCAGGGTGCGACCGCCGGAGGCACGTCGTTCTGGGCCGCGCTGGACCCCGGCGTCGTGCGCGAGGTGCTCGGCACGCGGTTCGGCGCGGTGTGGGGGCTGCGCCTCGCCGACCTGGTGCTGCTGGGCGGCGCGCTGCTCGTCTTCGGCCCGCGCCGGCCCGGCGCCTGGGCGCTGCCGGCTGCCCTGCTGGCGATCACCCCGGCCCTCGGCGGGCACGCCGCCACGCAGCATCCCGTCGCGCTGCTCGTGCCGCTGGACGTCGCGCACGTGGTCGCGATGAGCGTGTGGGTCGGCGGCCTCGTCGTCCTGCTGGTCGCGGTGCCCGCGGCCACGCGGGCGCTCGACCCGCCGGCGCGGGCGGTCCTGCTCGGCGCGACCGTCACGCGCTTCTCGACGATCGCGCTCGCCTCGGTCGCGACGCTGCTGCTGACCGGCACCGTCCAGTCCATCGTGCACCTGCGCGCGTTCGACGACCTCCTGCACACCGCGTTCGGCCGGGCGGTGCTGATCAAGGTCGGGCTCGTGCTGGCGCTGATCGCGCTCGGCGCGGTCAACCGCCGGCGCAGTGTCCCGCGCCTGCGCGCGCTCGCGCGCGAGGGCCATGCGCCCGGCGCGGCGGGTCGCCTGCTGCGCCGCACGCTGCGGGCCGAGATCGCGCTCGCCGTCGTGGTGCTGGGCGTCACGGCCGCGCTGGTGTCCTACGCGCCGCCCTCGGCGCTGTCGGCCGGGCCGTTCTCGCACTCCACGCGGACCGGGCCGCTGGAGGTCGAGGCGACCGTCGATCCCGCGCGCACCGGCGTCAACGCCGTGCACGTCTACCTCTTCCGGGCCTCCGACGGCGCGCCGTTCACCGGCACCAAGGAGCTGACCGTCACGGCGTCGCTGCCCCGCAAGGGCATCGGGCCGCTGTCGGCGACCGTGCACCGCGCGGGCCCCGGCCACTACGTCGCCGACGCGATGACGCTCGCGCCGGCGGGCGCGTGGCGGCTGCTCGTCACCGATCGCGTGTCGGACTTCGACCAGTACACGGCGACCTTCTCGGTGCCCGTGCGATGAGCGCCGCCGACCGACCGCGCAGCACCACGTCGACCACCATCAAACCAAGGACATCATCATGAAGCAGCGCATCACCCTCGCGGCGACCGTCGCCGCCGCCCTCGCCCTCCCGGCCGCAGCGCATGCCCACGTCACCCTCCAACCCAACCAGGCCGCGGCCGGCGCCTACGTGGTGGAGAGCGTCCGCGTCCCCAACGAGACCACCGACGCCACGACGACCAAGGTCGAGGTCCAGTTCCCGGCCGGCTTCGCGCAGGTCTCCTACGAGCCGGTCGCCGGCTGGTCGGCCCGGGTCGCCAAGGAGAAGCTCGCCACGCCGGTCAAGACCGACGACGGCGAGGTGACCGAGGGCGTCAGGACCATCACGTGGACGGCCGGCGCCAAGGCCGACGGCATCGCGCCCGGCCAGTTCCGCGACTTCCCGCTGTCGGTCCAGATCCCCGGCATGGCGGGCGACACGCTCACCTTCAAGGCCCTGCAGACCTACAACGACGGCAAGGTCGTGCGCTGGATCGGCGCCCCGACCGCGGCCGAGCCCGCTCCGCAGGTGACGGTCACCGCCGCGGCCGGCGATCACGGCGCGCCGGCGTCGGGTGGCACGGCGACGACTGCGGACGCATCGGCGGCCGCGCCCACCGTCCCCGCCGCGGCCACGCCGTCAGACGGTGGCGACGCCAACACGCTCAGCGTCATCGCGCTGATCGTCGGCGGCCTCGGCCTCCTGGCCGGCGGCGGCGCGCTGGTCGCCTCGCGGCGGCGCCCGGCCTAGCCCCCGATCGCCCGATCCGCGCTGCGTCGCCCTTTAGGTGCAGCGCGGGTCTGGCAACCTACCCTTCGAGCAGCATGTCCCAGCCAGACTCCTCCAGCAAGCGCGAGCGTCGCGACGCGGCACGCGCGGAACGGATCGAGCGCGAGCGGGCCGACGCGGCCGGCGCGACCCGCCGCCGCCGGCTCCTGCAGCTCGGCGGCCTGCTCGCCCTGGCGGCGGTCGTCGTCGTCGCCGCCGTCCTCATCTCCAGCGGCGGCGGATCGAAGAAGAGCGCGGCGACGAGCGGCGGCGCCCTGCAGGGCGTCGCGGAGACCGCCAAGCTGTTGAGCGGCATCCCGCAGAGCGGCATCACGCTCGGCAATCCCAAGGCCAAGGCCACGATCGTCGAGTTCGCCGACCCGCAGTGCCCGTTCTGCAAGGACTACACCTTGAACGAGATGCCCGCGGTGATCCAGAAGTACGTGCGCGCCGGCACGGCGAAGATGGAGCTGCGCTACCTCACGTTCATCGGCCCCGACTCGCTGACCGCCGCGCGCGTCCTGGAGGCGGCCGGGCTGCAGAACAAGCTCTGGAACGCCTCGGACCTGCTCTACCGCAACCAAGGCGCGGAGAACTCGGGGTACATCACCACCGACTTCCTGACCAAGGTGCTCAAGGGCGCCGGGGCCGACCCGGCCAGGGCCTTCGCCCAGGCCGGCTCGTCCGCGGTCTCGTCCGAGCTCGGCGCCGCCCAGACGCTGGCCAGCCGCTACGCGGTCGACAGCACGCCGACCGTGCTGGTCGGCCCGACCGGCGGGACCCTCAAGAAGGCCGGCGCCACCCCGACCGCCGCGAGCGTCGGAGCGGCGGTCGACGCGGTCCTCGGCTCGAGCGGCGCGTGAGCGACCGGGCGCTGCGCGGCACGGGCCTCGTGCTCGCCGTGCTCGGGGTGGCCGTGGCCGGCTACCTCGTCTACGTGCACTACGCCGGCATCGACCCCGTCTGCAACATCGCCCACGGCTGCCACAAGGTGCAGACCTCGCAGTACGCCGACCTGGCCGGCGTGCCGGTCGCGCTGCTGGGGCTCGTCGGCTACGTGATCCTGCTCGGCGCGCTGCTGGCGCCGGGCGAGCCGGCGCGCATGCTGGCGGCGCTCGTCGCGCTCGTCGGCTTCGGCTTCTCCGCCTACCTGACCTACCGCGAGCTGTTCACCATCGACGCGATCTGCCAGTGGTGCGTGGCCAGCGCGATCCTGATGACCGGCCTGGCGATCGTCTGCACCTGGCGCCTGCTGCGCACGCCGGTGCCTGCCGCGGCGGCAGACTGAAGCGACCTCGCGGCGGCCGGCATGACAGGCTTGGCGCCGCATGAGCCGGCGCCTCACCGTCCTGTCCACGCTGGTCGGCCTCGCCACGGCGATCGTCGCCATCGCGATCCTGGTCTCCAGCGGCGGCGCCGACCCGCAGCGCCACGCGCCCAGCGCGCGCGACGTGACCAGCATCGTGCGCGGCGTGCCGCAGCACGGACTGATCCTCGGCGACCCCCGCGCCAACGTCCTGCTCGTCGAGTTCGCCGACCCGCAGTGCCCGTTCTGCCGCGAGCTGGCGGTCAACACCTGGCCGCAGATCATCAAGCGCTACGTGCGCACCGGCAAGGTGCGCGTGGAGCTGCG
Source organism: Conexibacter sp. (assembly GCA_025964055.1). GTDB lineage: Bacteria > Actinomycetota > Thermoleophilia > Solirubrobacterales > Solirubrobacteraceae > Baekduia. Next base: position 3,789 of record JAOPZP010000428.1, on the reverse strand, counting down.
GCTCGTCGACTTCCTCGGCAGGGACTCGCGGCGCGCCGCGCAGGCGCTGGAGGCGGCCGGGCTGCAGAACAGGCTGTGGGACGCCGCGGCGCGGTTCTTCGACGCGCAGGGCCGCGAGAACACCGGCTACGTGACCGACCAGTTCCTGCGCCAGGTGCTCGGCGGCGTCCACGGGCTCGACGTCGACCAGGTGATGGTCGATCGCGCCGGCTCGCAGGTCCGCGAGGCGCTCGGGGAGGTCAAGACCATGCAGAGCCGCTACGGCGTGCACGCCACGCCGACGTTGCTGATCGGCTCCGACGACGCCGACCTCCACGTGTTCGCCGACGGCGTCGTCACGGTGCAGCGGCTCGGTCAGGCGCTTGACGCCGAGCTGCTGAAGACGATCTGAGCCGTCCCACGGACCCTACGTAGGGTGCTACCCTACGTCGCGATTTGCTGAAGAAGACCAGCATCTACCTCGACGAGGAGCTCGACCACGGGCTCGCGCGACGCGCGGCCGACGAGGGGATCACCAAGGCGGAGTTCATCCGCCGGACGCTCGCCGCGGCGGTGCAGCGTCCCCAGCGGACGCGGCCCGAGGCCGTCGGGTTCGAGGACCGCCGCTGATGGCGGTGATCGTCGACCCCGGCTTCGTCCTCGCGCTCGCCCGCCGGCGCCACCCGCGCCACGCCGACGCGGTCACGCTCGTCGCGACCCTCGACGAGGACCTCGTGACCTCGCCGCTGGCGGTCGCCGACATCGACCGCGCGATCGCCGAGGCGGCCGGCGACGAGGCCCAGCAGGCCGTGTGGCGCGACTTCGAGCGTGGCGCCTACGCCGTGCGCTGGTGGGCCGACGCGCTGAAGGAGACGCTCGTCATCGCCGGGCGCCATCCGCAGTGCGGGTTGACCCGCGCGTCGCTCGTCGCGCTCGCCGCCCGCGTCAACACCCGCCGCATCGCCACCTTCGACGAGCAGTTCCGAACATTGACCACGCCGGACGGGGAACCCTTCGTGGTGCTCCCCGCCGACCGCTGAAAGAGGACCCTGACATGGCTTCCGATCATCCGAACAGCTTCGACGCCCGCGGCACGCTCACGGTCGGCGACCGCGAGCTGCAGATCTTCCGGCTGCAGGCGCTGCAGTCGCGGTTCGACGTCGCACGGCTGCCGTTCTCGCTGAAGATCCTGCTCGAGAACCTGCTGCGCACCGAGGGCAACGGCGCGGTCGACGCGGCCGACATCGAGGCGCTGGCCACGTGGGACGCCAAGGCCGATCCCAGCAAGGAGATCGCCTTCACGCCCGCGCGCGTGGTCATGCAGGACTTCACCGGCGTGCCGGCGGTCGTCGACCTCGCCGCGATGCGCGACGCGATGGCCGACCTCGGCGGCGACCCCGCCAAGATCGAGCCGCTCGTGCCGGCCGAGCTGGTCATCGACCACTCCGTGCAGGTCGACGAGTTCGGCACGCGCACCGCGTTCGCGTTCAACGCCGAGCGCGAGTTCGAGCGCAACCGCGAGCGCTACGAGTTCCTCAAGTGGGGCCAGGACGCGTTCGAGACGTTCAAGGTCGTGCCGCCCGACACCGGGATCGTCCACCAGGTCAACCTGGAGTACCTGGCGCGCACCGTCTTCGTCGACGACAAGACCAACACCGCCTACCCCGACACGCTGGTCGGGACCGACTCGCACACCACGATGATCAACGGCCTGGGCGTGCTGGGGTGGGGCGTGGGCGGCATCGAGGCCGAGGCGGCGATGCTCGGCCAGCCGATGTCCATGCTGATCCCGCAGGTCATCGGCTTCAAGCTGCACGGCGAGTTGCCCGAGGGCGCGACGGCGACCGACCTGGTGCTGACGGTGACCGAGTTGCTGCGCAAGAAGGGTGTCGTCGGCAAGTTCGTGGAGTTCTACGGGCCCGGCGTCACCAACCTGCCGCTGGCCGACCGCGCGACGATCGGCAACATGAGCCCGGAGTTCGGCTCGACCTGCGCGATCTTCCCGATCGATGCCGAGACGCTGCGCTACATGGCGTTCTCGGGCCGGCCGAAGGAGCTCATCGAGTTGGTCGAGGCCTACGCCAAGGAGCAGGGCCTCTGGCACGACGAGCACGCCGAGGAGCCCACGTTCTCCGACGTCGTGGAGCTCGACCTCTCGACGGTCGAGCCGTCGCTGGCCGGCCCCAAGCGCCCGCAGGACCGCATCGCGCTGTCGGGCGCCAAGGACGGCTTCCGCGCCTCGCTGGCCGCGCTGCTCGGAGAGGACGCCGGCCAGGAGGTCGCCCACGGCCACGACGAGGCGATCGCCGAGACGTTCCCGGCGTCGGACCCGCCGGCCAACGGCTCGCCCGGCCACGAGCCCGATCCGCACGAGCCCGCCCCGGCTCCGGCGGTCGCGGCCGGCGCCGTGATCGCGGAGCGCTCCGCGACGGCGACCGAGGTCACGATGGACGGCGAGACGTTCAACCTCGACCACGGCCACGTCGTGATCGCCGCGATCACGTCCTGCACCAACACCTCCAACCCGTCGGTCATGCTCGCCGCCGGCCTGCTGGCGCGCAACGCGGTCGCCCGCGGGCTGCAGCGCGCGCCGTGGGTCAAGACGTCGCTGGCGCCGGGCTCGAAGGTCGTCACCGAGTACTACGAGCGCGCCGGCCTGACCGGCGACCTCGAGGCGCTCGGGTTCAACCTGGTCGGCTACGGCTGCACGACGTGCATCGGCAACAGCGGTCCGCTGCCCGACGAGATCTCGGCGGCGGTCAACGAGGCGGACCTCGCGGTGACGTCGGTGCTCTCGGGCAACCGCAACTTCGAGGGCCGCATCAACCCCGACGTCAAGATGAACTATCTGGCGTCGCCGCCGCTGGTGGTCGCCTACGCGATCGCCGGCACCATGGACATCGACTTGATCAACGAGCCGCTCGGCCGCGACGCCGACGGCGCCGAGGTCTACCTGAAGGACATCTGGCCCTCGACGGCCGAGATCGCCCGCACCGTCGAGGAGGCGGTGCAGTCCGACATGTTCCGCAAGTCCTACGGCGAGGTGTTCGAGGGCGACGAGAACTGGCGCGGCCTCGAGGTGCCCAGCGGCGACCGCTACGCCTGGGACTCGCAGTCGACGTACATCGCCAAGGCGCCGTACTTCGACGGGATGGACCCGGAGCCCTCGCCGGTCACCGACATCGAGGGCGCGCGCGTGCTCGCCAAGCTCGGCGACTCGGTCACCACCGACCACATCTCGCCGGCCGGCGCGATCAAGAAGGACGGCCCGGCGGGCGCCTACCTGCAGTCGCGGGGCGTCGAGCCGCGGGAGTTCAACTCCTACGGGTCGCGCCGCGGCAACCACGAGGTGATGATCCGCGGCACCTTCGCCAACATCCGCCTGCGCAACCAGCTGGCGCCCGGAACCGAGGGTGGCGTCACGCGGCACCTGCCGGACGGTGAGCAGACGTCGATCTTCGAGGCGTCCGAGCAGTACCTCGCCGACGGCATCCCGCTCGTCGTGCTGGGCGGCCAGGAGTACGGCTCGGGCTCGTCGCGCGACTGGGCGGCCAAGGGCACCAACCTGCTCGGCGTCCGCGCCGTGATCGCCGAGAGCTTCGAGCGCATCCACCGCTCCAACCTCGTCGGCATGGGCGTGCTGCCGCTGGTCTACCCGGAGGGCGAGACGGCCGAGTCGCTGGGGCTGACCGGCGAGGAGGAGTTCACGATCACCGGCCTGGCCGAGCCCATGAACGCCGGCGAGCTGCCGCGCGAGGTCCAGGTGCAGGCCGGCGACGTCACCTTCAACGCCCGCGTCCGCATCGACAC
>JAOPZP010000126.1 GCA_025964055.1 Conexibacter sp. | reverse complement strand
ACGCTGAAGGCCTACATCTCCTCCGGCGGCTCGAAGACCGGCTGGTGGTCTAACTTCGACAAGTACATCGTGTCGCTGCTGAAGGCCTGGTTCGGCGACGCCGCGACCCCCGAGAACGACTTCGGCTTCGAGCACATGCCCAAGATCACGGGCAACCACGCGCACTTCCCGACGATGATGCGCGCGGTCGACGGTGGCCTGGACGGCCTGTTCGTCATGGGCCAGAACCCGGCGATCGGCTCGCAGAACGGGGGCCTCTTGCGTCGCGCCCTGCGCAACATGAAGTGGTTGGTGGTCCGCGACTTCAACGAGATCGAGACGGCGACGTTCTGGCGCGACGCCCCGGAGATCAAGTCCGGCGAGGTGCGCACCGAGGACATCGACACCGAGGTGTTCCTCATGCCCGCGGCCACGCACGTCGAGAAGGAGGGGTCCTTCACCCAGACCCAGCGCATGGTCCAGTGGCGCGACAAGGCACTCGACGCGCCGGGCGAGGCGCGCAGCGAGCTGTGGTTCATGCACCACCTGACCAAGCGCGTGATGGCCCACTACGCCGGCTCCCAGGAGGAGAAGGACTGGGCGATCGTCAACCTGCACTGGGACTACGCCGAGCACGGCCCCGAGCGCGAGCCCCACGCAGAGGACGTCCTGCGCGAGATCAACGGCTACGACGTGGCCACCGGCGCGCCCGTGCCCGGCTTCGCGGCGTTGCGCAACGACGGGTCGACGGCCTGCGGCTGCTGGATCTACAGCGGCGTGTACGCGGACGGCGTCAACCAGGCCCGCCGGCGCGAGCCGGGCGACATCGAGGCCGAGGGCGGCTGGGTGTCGCCCGAGTGGGGCTGGGCCTGGCCGGCCAACCGCCGCATCCTCTACAACCGCGCCTCGGCCGATCCGCAGGGCCGGCCGTGGAGCGAGCGCAAGAAGTACATCTGGTGGGACGAGGAGCAGGGCAGGTGGACCGGTTACGACGTGCCCGACTTCCCGGTGGACAAGCGCCCGGACTACGAGGCGCCCGACGACGCCAGGGGCATGGACGCGATCTCCGGCGACGAGCCGTTCATGATGATGGGCGACGGGCGCGCGTGGCTGTACACCCCGTCGGGCCTGCTCGACGGCCCGATGCCGACGCACTACGAGCCGGTCGAGTCGCCGGTGCCCAACCTGCTGTACCCCGCGATCGGCGCCAACCCGGTGGCCATCAAGTGGGACCGGCCCGACAACCCCATCAACCGCAGCGAGGACCCGCGCTGGCCGGTGGTGATGACGACCTACCGCCTCACCGAGCACCACACGGTCGGCGGCATGAGCCGCAACCTGCCGTGGCTCAACGAGCTGCAGCCGGAGATGTTCGTCGAGCTCGACCCGATGCTCGCGGCCGAGCGCGGCATCGAGGACGGCGGGTGGCTGGTCGTCGAGACGGCGCGCGCCGAGATCGAGGCGCGCGCGAAGGTCACCGAGCGGATGCGGCCGCTGCGGATCGCGGGGCGCGTCATCCACCAGATCGCCGTGCCCTACCACTGGGGCTACGCCGGCCTGAGCACCGGCGACAGCGCCAACGACCTGCTCCACCTCTCCGGCGATCCGAACACCACGATCGAGACGGCCAAGGCGCTGACGTGCAACGTGCGCGCCGGGCGCCGCAGCACCCCCGCGACGTCGCGCATCACCAACGCCCCGCACGGGCAGGTCGCCGTCAACCGGGAGCATCCCGCCGAGCAGCCCAAGCTGAGCAAGAGGCACACCCCGTGATCGAGGTCATCCCGCAAGCGCCACGGTCGGAGATCTCCATCCGCCGCGACGGAGCGCAGCGCATGGGGTTCTTCACCGACACGACGGTCTGCATCGGCTGCAAGGCGTGCGAGGTCGCCTGCAAGCAGTGGAACGACCTGCCGTCCGACGGCGGCAAGTTCACGCGCGGCGGCTCCTACGACAACACGAAGGAGCTCAACGCGTCGACGTGGCGCCACGTGCGGTTCGTCGAGTTGCTGGAGCCGTCGCCGCTCCAGCGCGAGGAGGCGGCGGCCGCCCTGGCGCGCGGCGCGGGCGGGGCGATGCCCCACATCCCGGCCTCGGCGCTGGCCGACGCGGGCGCGGGCGTGACGGCCGACGAGATCCCGGACCTGGTGGACATGGCGCAGGGCGGCGGCGGCGCTGCTCCGGGCGAGATCGACATCGCGGCGGCCGTGGCCGACATGGACCGCTGGATCTTCATGTCCGACGTCTGCAAGCACTGCACCAACGCGGGGTGCATGGACGCGTGCCCGACGGGCGCGCTGATCCGCACCGAGTTCGAGACGGTGGTCCTGCAGCCCGACGTCTGCAACGGCTGCGGCTACTGCATCCCGTCGTGCCCGTTCGGCGTGGTCGACCGCGACCCGAGCGACGGCCGCGCCGCGAAGTGCACCCTCTGCTACGACCGCCTGGAGGAGGGGATGGAGCCGGCGTGCGCCAAGGCCTGCCCGACGGACTCGATCCAGTTCGGACCCTACGACCAGCTGGTCGACACCGCGCAGCGGCGCGTCGTCGCGCTGCAGGACCGCGGGCTGGACGGCGCCTACCTCTACGGCGCCGGCGACGAGCCCGGCGACCGCCTCGCCGGCGGCCTCGGGGCGTTCTTCCTGCTCACCGAGGCGCCCGAGCGCTACGGGCTGCCGGCGCAGGCCGAGTCCCCGATCCAGGAGAACGTCGTGCCCGCGACCGTGGCGGCGATCGGCGCCGGCCTGGCGGCGGCCGCGGGCGTGGCGGCCGCGTTCGTGCTGCCGCAGCGCAAGGCGCACGGGATCGGCTC
>JAOPZP010000055.1 GCA_025964055.1 Conexibacter sp. | reverse complement strand
CCCAGCACGAACAGCGCGCAGAACACCAACATCAGCAACGCGCTCGGCGTCCACAGCCAGCCCGGCACGTAGTCGCGCCGCTCGGTCTGCATCGCGTCCACGTCGGAGACGAACGTCGCGGTGAAGCTCGCCGGCCGCACGACCCCCGGCGTCGGGATGCTCGGCTCGCGCGGCAGGTGGAGGGGCAGCGCCACGAACGCCCGACCGCTCTGCATCCGCAGGTTGGTCTTGAAGTCGCCGTAGAGCGGTACCGGCCCGCCGGTCCGCCAGACGCCCGGGCGCACCTCGCGCATCCGCTCGACCACGCGGCGCCCACCCTGCCACGCCAGCACCGCCAGCAGCTCCGCGCGTCGCGCGCGGGCCGGGTCGGAGAAGCGCGCGGTGACGATCGCCTCGCGATGCGTCGCGTCGCCGCCCGGAGCCGCCGCCGGCGTCAGCTGCACCGCCGCCGTCAACCCACGGGGGTCGCTGGTGATCAGCGCGTTGGCGCCCAGCGCCACGAGCACCGCCGCCGCCGCGTAGCCGACCCGCCGGCGCACCGCGCGCACGGGCAGCTCGCGGCGCAGCCCGGAGCCCAGGAGCGCGCCCAGCGCACCGCCCGCGATCCCGGCCAACAGCGCGGTCGGGATGCCCTCGGCCAGCAGCGACGCGGTCCACGGCGTCGGGCTCCACACGTGCGTCCACGCGTACTCCGCGGCGAAGCCCACCGTGCCGCAGAGCGCGCCGGCCGCGACGCCGAACCGCACGGCCGCACGCCGCGGGCGCACGACCAGCGCCAGCCCCTCGACCGCCGCCGCCTCGACGACGAACAGCGGCATCGACGGGACCGAGCGTCCGAGGATCCAGACGCCGACCTCGACCAGGCCCCGCATCACGAGGTAGGTCGCCACGACGCGCAGCGCGCCGCCGCGGCCCAGGACGATGCGGCCCGTCGTCAGCGCCAGGCCGGCGGCGAGCGCGAGCAGCAGCGGGTGCCAGACCACGCGGAACTGCGGGATGCCCCAGTCGAACTCGGTCGCCCAGAACGCGATCGCGAACAGCAGCGCCGACGGCAGCAGCGTGCGCACGATCTGCTCGGCGAGCGAGAGCGTCTGCAGGCCGAGCTCGGGCGCCGACGCCTGCGCCGGCTCGGCGTCGGCCCGCCGCGCGCGCCGCGCCTCCAGCGACAGCACCGCGAGCACCGGCACCGAGAGGATCGCGCCGTTGATCATCACCAGGTGCGTCGGGCCCCAGAGCGTCACGTCCTGGCCGAACATGCGATGCCAGAAGTCGTCGAGCGGGAAGCCGGTCAGCGCGAACGCGCCACAGGCGATCAGCAGCGCCCCGCCGACCGGCACCGTCAGGCCGCCGGCGCCCGGCACCGTCAGCGCGACCGGCGACGGCCGCTCCGCGCGCTCGTGCAACGCGCACGACACCAGGCCGGCCGCGAAGATCCCGTAGAGCGCGAGGAGGATGAAGTAGTGCGCGGGGTTGGCCAGCGGCCCGGGGTCGCGGCCGACGTCGATGTGCAGCGAGATGTCCCAGAACACGCCGAAGGCGCCGGAGGCCAGGGCCAGCGTGCCGATCAGGAACGGCAGCGCGGCCCACGGCTCCATGCCCAGCAGCCGGGCGCTCAGCGCGCCGCCGCGCGTCAGCAGCAGCGAGCGCCCGCTGCGGTGGCGCAGGATCAGCGTCAGCAGCACCGCGGTCGTGAGCACCGCGAAGACCGAGGCGATGAAGACCTGCTGCAGGGGAGCGCCCGCGGAGGGCGTGTCGGCGGCGGCGAGGAGCATGGCCGGCAAATGTACAGGACTGTACGTACAGTTGTGTACATCCGCTGTCCGCGCCGTCTGCCACCCTCGAAGCAGCCATGAGCACCCCCGCCCGCCGCATGTCCGCGCAGGAGCGCCGCGACCAGCTCCTGGACGTCCTCTCCACGCTCGTGCTGCGCGAGGGCTACGGCGCCGTGTCGATCGACCGCGTCTCCCGCGAGGCCCAGATCGCCCGCACGGTGATCTACTCGCACTTCGGCAACCTCGAGGGCTTCCTGCACGCGCTGATCGAGCGCACCGAGCAGCGCGCGGTCGGCCAGATCCGCGCCGTGATCCCCGACATCGACTTCGAGGAGGACCCCGACACCGTCCTGATCGAGGCGCTGCGCAGCTTCCTCACGATGGTGCGCGACGAGCCCGAGACGTGGCGCCTGGCCCTCTTCCCGATCGAGGGCGCGCCGCCCGAGCTGCGCGAGACGCTCGTGCGCGTCCGGGCCGGCCTCGTCGCCCTGCTGCAGCCCGTCGCCGCCAGCGGCATCGAGCGCCGCGGCGGGCCGCAGGGCCTCGACACCGAGCTGTTCTCCCGCCTGCTGATCGGCTTCGGCGAGGAGGGCGCCAAGCTGGTGCTGAGCGATCCCGAGCGGTTCAGCCCCGAGCGGCTGGCGGACTTCACGGCCACGATCATGGGCTCGGTCCGGCGCGGTTGAGGGTACGGTCGCGTCCATGAGCAAGCTCAAGGGTCAGGTCGTCCTCATCACCGGCGGCGCGCGCGGCGTCGGCGCCGAGACCGCGCGGCGGCTGGTCGAGCGGGGCGCCGAGGTCGTCCTCGTCGACCTCGATCGCGCGCCGCTGGCCGCGCTGGAGGCCGAGCTCGGCGCGAGCGCCACGTCGATCGTCGGCGACGTCTGCAGCCTCGAGCAGATGGAGGCCGCGGTCGCCCACGGCATCGCGACCTTCGGCCGCCTCGACGTCGTCATGGCCAACGCCGGCATCGCCAGCTACGGGTCGGTGCTGGCGGTCGACCCGGCGACCTTCCGGCGCGTCATCGACGTCAACCTCGTCGGCGTCTTCCACACGGTCCGCGCGGCGCTGCCGCAGCTGATCGAACGCAAGGGCTATGTGTTGGTCGTGTCGTCGCTGGCCGCCTACGCGGCCGCGCCGGGCCTCGTCGCCTACAACGCCTCCAAGGCCGGCGCCGAGCACTTCGCCAACGCGCTGCGCACCGAGGTCGCCTACCTCGGCGTCGAGGTCGGCAGCGCCCACATGTCGTGGATCGACACGCCCATGGTCCAGGACGCCAAGCAGGACCTCACGGCCTTCCAGAAGATGCTCGACACGCTGCCCGGCCCGCTCGGCAAGACGACGTCGGTGGCCAAGTGCGCCGACGCGTTCGCCGACGGCATCGCCAAGCGCCGCACGCGGATCGACGTGCCGCGCTGGGTCAACGTCGTCCGCTGGCTCAAGCCGGCGCTGACCACGAAGCTCGGCGAGCGCGAGACCTCCCGCCGCGCGCCCGAGATCGTGCCGCTGATGGACCAGGAGGTCCTGGCGATGGGCCGCTCGCAGAGCGCGCGAACGGCGGCGCTCGAGCAGGACGACCGCGCCGCCTCCGACCTCGAGCGCCAGGCGCAGCGCACCGGCGCGTAGGGCGCGCATCCTCGCCGCGCCGGGGATGCGCCACAGTTCCGTGCATGGCATCCGCGATCACCCCGGCGACCGAGACCGGGATCCGCCTGCAGGGGCTCGTCAAGTCCTTTCGCACGCCGCACGGCCCGGTGCACGCCGTGCGCGGCGTCGACGTCGCGATCGCGCCCGGCGAGACGGTCGCGCTGCTGGGCCCCAACGGCGCGGGCAAGTCCACCACCATCGACATGCTGCTCGGGCTCACGCGGCCCGACGCCGGGAGCGTGTCGCTCTTCGGCGGCACGCCGGAGGAGGCGATCGGCGCCGGCCGCATCGGCGCGATGCTGCAGACCGGCGCGCTGCTGCGCGACCTCACGGTCCGGGAGCTGATCGCCATGATGGCCTCGCTCTACCCCCGCCCGCTGGACGTCGACGAGGTGCTCGACCTCACGGGCCTGGAGGCCACGGCGCGGCAGCGCACCGAGAAGCTCTCCGGCGGCCAGGCCCAGCGCGTGCGGTTCGCCGTCGCGCTCGTCAGCAACCCCGACCTGCTCGTCCTCGACGAGCCGACGGTGGCGATGGACGTGGAGGGCCGGCACGCGTTCTGGGCGACGATGCGCGAGTTCGCCGCCCGGGGCAAGACCATCGTCTTCGCCACGCACTACCTCGAGGAGGCCGACGACTTCGCCGACCGCGTGGTGCTGATGGCCCGCGGCCGCGTCGTGGCCGACGGGCCGCCGACCGAGATCAAGGCGCGCGTCGGGTCGCGCACGATCCGCGCGACGCTGCCGCACGCCGACGTGGAGGCGCTGCGGGGGCTGCCCGGCGTCGCGGGCGCCGAGCGCCGCGGCGCGTCGATCACGCTGACGTGCACCGACTCCGACGTCGCGATCCGCGCGCTGCTGGCCGCCCACCCGGCCGCCGGCGACATCGAGATCAGCGGCGCGGCCCTGGAGGAGGCGTTCCTGCAGCTCACGGGCGACGACGCGCACGACACCGAGGCAGCCGCGTGAGCGCCCTCGCCTACACCCGCTTCGAGACCGTGCGGGCCTTTCGCAACCGGCGGTTCTTCCTGTTCTCGCTCGTCTTCCCGCTGGTCCTGTACTTCGTCATCGCCGGGCCCAACCAGGGCGAGCACGACCTGCAGGGCACCGGGCTGTCGGCGCCGGTGTACTTTATGGTGTCGATGGCCTCGTTCGGCACGATGACCGCGATGCTCGGCACCGGCGCGCGGATCGCCGGCGAGCGTGCCGTCGGCTGGAACCGCCAGCTCCGCATCAGCCCGCTGTCGGCGGCCGCCTACCTGCGCGCCAAGGTCGTCATCGCCTACACGATGGCCCTGCTCAGCCTCGCGACGCTCTACATCGCCGGCACGATCCTCGGCGTGCGGCTGCCCGCCGGCGAGTGGATCGCCATGACCATGCTGATCCTCGTCGGCCTGATCCCGTTCGCGGCGCTGGGCGTCCTGCTCGGCCACCTGCTGACGACCGAGACCATCGGTCCCGCGATCGGCGGCGGCACGTCGCTGCTGGCCCTGCTGAGCGGGACGTGGTTCCCCCTCGGCCAGAGCGGCGTCGTCCACGCCGTCGCGCAGGCGCTGCCGTCGTACTGGCTCGTGCAGGCCAACCGCGTCGCGCTCGGCGGCCACGCCTGGAGCCTGACCGGCTGGCTGGTCGTGGCGGGCTGGAGCGTGGTGCTGACGGCCGCGGCGGCCCGCGCGTTCCGGCGCGACACCGGCCGGCCGTAGCGACCGGCGGACGAGCGTCGGCGGAGGTGGCTCACGGGCGCACTTTTGGCTCCAGCACGGGTGATCTGGGCCTTCGCGCACGGCATGGCGATGCCCGCCGACTGACACCGCAACGCATGCCGACCGGTGCGTTGGGCACCATGCCGCATCGCGCCATGTCGGCGCGGACGACAGGAGGAATCCAGATGGCCAACATCACCAAGACCGATCTCGCGGGCCTGGTCGCCGAGAAGAGCGACCTCAGCGCTGCTGACGCCAAGCGCGCGGTCGAGTCCACCTTCGAGATCCTGGCTGCCCGTGTGGCGGCCGGCGACGACGTCGCTATTGCCGGATTCGGCAAGTTCTCGGTCACCGAGCGGTCGGCTCGTCAGGGCCGCAACCCGCAGACCGGAGAGACGATCGACATCGCCGCGTCGAAGGCCCCGAAGTTCAGCGCCGCCTCGGCGTTCAAGGGCGCCGTCAAGGGCTAGCAGCACCCCGGCAGCTCGCGGAGCGCTCTCGCCCGATGGCGAGCACGTTCCGCGGGATTGCCGAGCCCTCGGGGCCGGCCGAGAGGCCGGTCAGCGCGTGCGCGTGACCGAGCGGCCCGACCAGTCCGACGTCAGCCGGACCCGCAGGCCGCTGGTGCCCAGGACAGCCGGCAGCTTCACGGCGTAGGCGCCGAAGCGGCTGACGCGGATCAGGGCGCGGTAGCGCAGCGTCTGGCCCTGGTAGACGCGCAGCACGTAGGCGTCGGCCAGGGACCCCTTGCCGGAGACCTGCACGGACGCCCCGGAGCGCCGCAGCGCCATCGTGGGCCGCCGCAGGGCGCCCGACGCGCCGGCCAGCACGCTGCGCACCGACTTGTAGGCGGGCTTGCGCGCGCCCCGGCGGCTGATGAGGCCGAACTGGTAGGCGTCGTCGGAGTCCTTGAGCGTGTACATCACCGCCGAGCTGATCCAGTCGGTGTGGGCGATCGCGCGGAAGACGTCCGCCAGCGCCGAGGCCTGCGTGGACTGCGTGACGCACGGATGGTCGACGCCCGCCGTGTGCCCGTTGGCGCCCTGGCAGCTGGTCCAGCCGAACTCCGAGAGCCACATCGGCGTCGTGTCGCCGTTGGCCAGCTGCACGGCGCGCGTCTGCTTCAGCGAGTAGAGCGGGAGGTCGTAGAAGTGCACCGCGAGGCCGTCGTAGTAGCCCTTGGCCCCCGCGGCGTACATCGCCTTCAGCCAGGCGCCGTTGGCCCCGACGAACGAGCCGCCGAGCACCTGCAGCGCCGGGTTGGCCGCCTTCAGCGGCGCGTAGAGCGCCTTCATGAGCGCGACGTAGTTGACGACCTTGTTCGGGCCGGCCCAGTACTTCTCGTTGGCCTGGTCGGGCTCGTTCCAGACCTCGTAGGCCGCGAGCTTGGCGCCGTAGCGCTGCACGAGGAACGTCGACACCGGCACGACCTGCTCGGCCTTCTGGGGCTGGTAGCGCGTGGTGGCGAAGTCGTTGATCTCGCTGTCGGTGCCGGCCGAGCAGTCCTTCTTGGCGTACGTCGACGCCCAGCACGGCGTGCGATCGACGAACATGACCACCTTGATGCCGCGGGCCGCGGCGCTGTCGACGATGCGGTCGACGGCCTTCAGGGCGGCTGCGTCGTAGGAGCCCTGCTGGCGCGGCTCGAGCCGGGCCCAGCTGACCTCGATGCGCACCACCTTGCCGTGGAGGTTGCGCACCGCCTCCAGCTGCGAGGCGGCGCCGGCGGCCGTGTCGGCGCCGTCGACCTGGACGCCCATCAGCGGGCTCGCCGAGGCGGCGTTGGGCAGGGAGAGGAGCGCCAGGCCCGCAACCAGCGGGGCGAGCAGCGGGAAGGTCCGTCGGAGCGCAGGCAAGACCGGCGTGAGGATACAGCCGAGTCGGCGACGCCTACTACGCTTGATGGACATCGTGATCGACCTGCACTGCCACATCCTCCCCGGGATCGACGACGGCCCGGCCGACCTGGAGGAGGCCATCGCGCTGGCGCGGGCCACCGTGGCGGCGGGCGTCGAGACCATCGTGGCGACGCCCCACGTGTCCAGCCGCTACCCGAATCGCCCGGAACGGGTGCAACGGACGCTGGAGGAGCTGCGCGGCGCCCTGCAGGAGGCCGACGTCCCGCTGACGGTGCTTCCCGGCGCGGAGATCGCGCTGGACCAGCTCGCCGAGCTCGACGACGACGACCTGCGGGCGCTGGCGCTCGGCGGCGGCCCCTACCTGCTGCTCGAGGCGCCGCTGAGCGCCTCGGCCGGCGACGCGGAGCCGCTGCTGCGCAGCGCCGTGCTGCGGGGCTTCCGCGTGCTGCTGGCCCACCCCGAGCGCAGCCCGCAGTTCCAGCGCGACCCGCTGCAGCTGCAGCACCTCGCCGGCGCCGGCGTGCTGATGTCGCTGACGGCCGGCTCGCTGTCGGGCGAGTTCGGCGACCGCGCGCGGCGGCTGTCGGTGCGCGCCTTCCGCGAGGGGCTGGTCCACAACCTCGCCAGCGACATGCACGACGTCCGCCGCCGCCCCCCGGGCATCGCCGGACCGGTCGCCGCGGCGAGCGACCTCGGCGCCGAGGTCACCGCCCAGCTGCCGTGGCTGGCCGAGGCGGTCCCGGCCGCCATCCTGGACGGCGGGCGCCTGCCGCCGATGCCCGCCCCGCCGCGCC
>JAOPZP010000023.1 GCA_025964055.1 Conexibacter sp. | reverse complement strand
CGCGTCGCTGCACGCGGGCGAGATCCTCGACGCCGAGGCGCTGCCGCTGCGCTACGCCGGCTACTCGCCGTGCTTCCGCCGCGAGGCGGGCGCCGCCGGCAAGGACACGCGCGGGATCTTCCGCGTGCACCAGTTCGACAAGGTCGAGATGTTCAGCTTCGTCGAGCCCGACCAGTCGCGCGACGAGCACGAGCGCCTGCTGAGCATCGAGGAGGAGATCCTCACGACGCTCGGCATCCCGTACCGCGTGGTCAACATCGCCGTCGACGACCTCGGCGCCAGCGCCGCCAAGAAGTACGACACCGAGGGCTGGCTCCCGAGCCAGCAGCGCTACCGCGAGCTGACCTCCACCTCCAACACCACCGACTTCCAGGCGCGCCGGCTCGACATCCGCTACCGGCCGGCCGGCCCGAAGGCCAAGCCCGAGACGCTCCACACGCTCAACGGCACCGCGGTCGCGGTCGGGCGCACGATCATCGCGCTGCTGGAGAACGGCCAGCAGGAGGACGGGTCCGTCGTCCTGCCCGAGGTGCTGCAGGGCTACGGCATGCCCGCGTCGCTGCCGCCCGCCGGCGCCTGAACCTCGGCCAGCGCGGCCTCGACGTCGGCGTGGATGTCGAACGTCGAGTCCAGGCGGGTGATCTCGAAGAGGCGCAGCACCGTCGGGTTGGTGCACACCAGCGACATCCCGCCGCCGGCGCGCGTCACCCGGCGCAGGGCGTTCAGCAGGACGCTCAGGCCGGTGGAGTCGATGAACACCACGTCGGTCAGGTCGAGCACCAGCCGGGTGCGCCCGGACTCGATCGACGCCGTCAGCAGCCCGCTGAACTCCGGTGCGGTGCTGACGTGGATCTCGCCGGCGACGGCGACGATCGTCGTGCGCTCGTCGACGTCGTGCTCGGTGACTCGGAACGTGGGCTCGGCGAAGGACAAAGGGGAGGCGACGGGGACGGTGCCGTCGCCACCTACCCTCCTCGGTCGCCGGCCACGCGTCAACCCGCCCGCGTCAGCGGAATCGCACCCAGCGATGAACGGTCGTGCGACGCTTCTGCTGATCGACGGCGCTGGCGGTGAGGCGCACGGTCACCGACTTGAGCTTGGCCTTGCGCAGCAGCTTGACCGTCGCGTTGGGCAGCGTCAGCGTCCAACTCCCCAGGCCCGGGCCCTCGGTCTTGCGCGTCATCGCCAGGACGGCTCGTCGCTTGGCGTGGATCCGCTTGGCGGTGCGGGCCGTCAGGACCATCTTGGCCGTGAACGTGCACTTGGAGGCGCAGGCGATGCGCGTGGCCAGGTCGATGCCGATCGGCGGGTCGAACGTGATCAGCGGCTTGCGCTGCGGGACGGTCTCGACGACTGCCGCCGGGTCGATGATCCGCAGGTCGATCGCCGCGGTGCCCAGGCCGCCGCGGAAGTCGCGGACGCCGACGGTCACGTGGTAGGTCCCCGCGCCCGCCCAGACGTGCGCCACGCCGGGACCCACGGTGGCCTGGTCGTAGCGCCCGTCGCCGTCGAAGTCCCACAGGTAGCGCAGGATCGTGCTGTCGCCGTCGGTGAAGGCCGCGCGCAGCCGGACGATGCCCTTGATGTAGTTGCGCGGCGCCTCGGCGGCGAGCGTGCCCACCGGTGCCACGTTCGGGGCGACGCCGAAGACCTGCAGCTCGCGCACGTCGATCGTCGTCGCCGCCGGGTCCTGGGCCGACAGCAGCTGCAGGCGCACGTAGCGGACTCCGGTGGCGGCCGCGGCCGGCGCCAGCGTGCTGGCCACGCCGCGCGCGTCGGCGCCGAGCGTCCCCTCCAGGGCCGTGGCCCAGGTCGTGCCGTCGCTCGAGGTCTGCACGCGGTAGCGGCCCAGGGCGGCGCCCGGGTCGTGGCCGCAGGCGCTCGTGGGATCGAGGACGAGCTGGCGGACCTCGATGGCCTGCGGCAGCGCGATGGTCAGGGCCGGCGGGTCGTCGGCCGGGTGCGTCGCGGAGGCCGACCAGCCGGTCCCGCGGTCGTTGTCGAGGGCGGCGGCCGAGGTGCAGCCGGCGACGGTGTCGTCGTTGGCGGTCGCGGTCGCGCCGCCGGCCGTGGCGGCCCAGTCGCGGTGCAGGGCGACGTTCTGGTTGCCGAGCTCGGCGGCCGGCAGGGCGATCGCGTCGACGCTCTGGCGGTCCCAGCCCGCGGGCCCCACGACCGCGAGGCTGCCGCTCGTGCTCGGGTCCAGGCCGGTGAAGAGGTAGCGCCCGCCGGCGTCGGTGCTCGCCTGCGGTGCGGGGACGGTCGTGCCGTTCCAGGTCACGCTCGCGCCGGCGAGGCGGAGCCCGGTGTCGGCGTCGGTCACGTACCCCGTGAGGCCGTGGCCGGTCACGGCGCCCGCGGGCGCGCACGCGGCGAGCACGACGGCGGCGGCCAGCACCAGGGCCTTGACGGTTCTGCGGGGTGACGTCGGCAACGGGGTCCCTCCTCCTCAGCGTGCGCCGTCCTGGCGCCGGGGCAGCCTAGCGGCCGCCATGGGCCGCGCCAAGGGGCAGGGAGACAACCCTGTTCCCTCGGCCGGGCTCAGAGCCTGATCGTCAGGTTTCGCGCGGCGGTGCGCCGGCTGCCGCCGGCGCCCGTCACCGTGGCGGTGAGGTGCAGCCCGACGCGCAGCTTCGTGCGGTGCCGGGCCTTGAGCCGCTTGCGGGCGTCGGCGGTCAGCGTGACCGTGAGGGTCTTCGTGCCCTTGACCGTCCGCGTGGCCAGCCGCCCGACCGTCCTGGAGCGCAGCCCGTAGCGCCGCTTGGTCGCCGCGTCGACGGTCAGCGTGGCGCCCACCCGGCAGGCGTCCGTGCACGTGACCTTGACCCGGGCGCGGCCCTTGGTCCCGGCGCGGGGCAGGGCGAACGAGGGGCGCGCGCGGACCGTCGGGCTGGGTGCGGGGTTCGCCGGCGACACCGGCGCGGGGTCGGCCGGCGGTGGGGTCGGCGTCCCGGGTGCGGGCGCGGGGGCGGCCGCCGCGGCCACGGGCGTGCCGTAGATCTCGAGCTCGGAGAGGTCGATGTAGTACGCCCCGCTGGTGCCGGCCGCGGCGCTCTGCGGCGACTTCAGCGTCACGCGCACGTAGCGCACGTTGGTCGTGGCGGCGGCCGGCTGGACGGTGGTCAGCGTGCCGGGCGCCACGGCGGCCAGGTCGCCCTCGGCCGAGGTGGTCCAGTTGCTGGCGTCGGGCGAGGTCTCCAGGCGGTAGCCCTTGAGCGCCGCGGTCTGGTCGTCGCCGCACGTGCTGGTCGGATCGATGCCGTAGGTCGAGACGTCGATCGCCTGCGGCAGCTGCAGGACCAGCGCGGGCAGGTAGCGGCGGGCCGGGTTGGCGTCCGCCGCGTGGTTCTCGGCCGACCAGCCGCGCGTCCGGGACTGGTCGATGCTCGCGCCGACCCCGCAGCCGTACGGCTGGCCGGTGTCGTCGTTGGTGGAGACGATGCGCCCGCCGCCGGCCGCGGCGGCCCAGTCGCGCTGGAGCTGGACGTCCAGGGTCGTCGTCAGGCCCGCGACGACGGTGGCGGACCGCTTCACCCCGTCATAGCCCGCGCGCGACCGGAAGGTGACGCTCCGATAGGCGCCGGTCGGCAGGCCCGAGATCGCGTAGTGGCCGGCGCCGTCGGTGGTCCCGGCGAGGTAGGTCTCGAACGAGGGGTCGGTCGAGAGGCCCGCGATGCCGGCGACCGCGCCGGCCAGCGGCGCGCCGGTCTGCCGGTCGGTGACCGTGCCGCCGATCGCGCCCCGCGGCGTGTTGGCGTCCGGCGGCGCGGAGAAGTCCTCGGTCGGCGCGGTGTCGCCGCTGTCGTCGACCGTCGCGAAGAACCCCATCCCGCGCGAGCGGAACACGCCCCAGATGAGCGGGCCGTTCACGCCGCCGGTGGCGTTGCGGTCGGCGGTGAGGATCGCGTTGCGCATGTCCAGGAAGGACGGCTCGGCGATCGACAGGCGCATGGCGTCGGTGACGATCCGCTCCACGGTGTCGGAGCCCACGGCCTCGCCGAGCTGGGCGACGAGCTCCTGGCGCAGCTGCCACAGGGTCTGGGCCCAGATCTCGCCGTCGGCGTGGACCTCGGGGCCGCCGCCGCTGATGCGCCCGAAGTCGCCGAACGTGTAGCCGCCGGTGGGCACTCCCGGGCTGCCGGCCGTGCCCGGGCAGGCCGTCGCGTTGGCCGAGCCGACCGCGCAGTCCAGCGCCTGGTGGCGGATCGAGTGCGGCAGCGCGTCGAGGTAGCGGCCCATGTCGATCTCGCCGTCGCTGCCGGCGGTGCCGACGGCGTCGCTCTGCAGGCCGGTGCGGACGAGGTAGTCCTGGGCGTACCAGTCGCTCCAGCCCTCGCCCATCGCCCCCGACTGCGCGCTGTTGAGCGCCTGGCTGCCGTCGTCGTTGGTGACGAGCCGGCTGGAGAGGCCGTGGGTGTACTCGTGGTAGAGGACCGCGGCGTCGTCGCCGCCGTTGACGTCGCGGAAGTTGGCGCCGCTCGTCGCCGCCGTGT
>JAOPZP010000574.1 GCA_025964055.1 Conexibacter sp. | reverse complement strand
GCGCCGTGACCCACCGCGGCGGGCCGCTGCTGATCCTCGGCGGCGCCGGCAGCGGCCGGACCCAGACGCTGGTCGAGCGCTTCGCGCACCTCGTCGCCGGCGGCACCGCGCCGGAGGCGATCCTGCTGCTGACGCGCACGTCGAGCGCCGCCGACGCGCTGCGTGCCCGCGTCGAGGACGCCCTCGGCGACCGGCCCTTCGAGGAGCTGCCGGTCCTCCCCATCCATGCGATGTGCGCACGCCTGTTGCGCGACGAGGCGCTGGAGGCCGGGATCGACCCATTCGCCGTGACCGCGTCGCCGGCCGACCGCCTGGCCCTGCTGCTGGACCGCGTCGACGACCTCGTCCTGCGCCGCCACGACCTGCGCGGCCGGCCCGCGGCGGTCCTCGGCGGCGTCATCGCCCGCATCGACCGCCTCAAGGAGGCCGGCGTCCGCGCGCGCGCCTTCGCCGAGTGGGCAGCCGCGCTGCCCGACGGCGAGGAGCGCACCGAGCGCGAGCGCGAGTTCGCCGGCCTGTTCCAGGCCCACGACCGCCTGCTGCTCGGCCAGGGCCTGCTCGACTTCGGCGAGCTCGTGCTGCGCACCCAGGAGCTGCTGGAGCAGCGGCCGCACGTCCGCGCGCGCGTCGCCGGGCGCTGGCGCCACGTGCTCGTCGACGACCTCGAAGACGCGACGCCGGCCCAGGCGCGCGTCCTCACGCTCCTGGCCGCCGACCACGGCGACCTGATGGCCACCGCCGACGACGACCAGGCGATCGGCGAGCCGCGCGCGATCGCCCCGCGGCTGCGCGCGCTGCTGGGCGCGCCGATCGGCGGCCGGCCGGTCGAGGTCGTCCGCCTGCCGCAGAGCCTGCGCTGCCCGGCGCGCGTGGTCACCGCCGCCGAGGCCGTGGTCGCGCCGATTGCCGACCGGCTGGCCGAGTCGCCCGACCGGGTCGGCTCCGGCGCCGAGGGCGACGTCCGGCTGTGGCGCTGCGCCAACGAGCGCGCGCAGGCCCAGGGCGTGGCGACCGCGATCGAGCGGCTCGTGCGCGAGGGCACGCCGCCCGGGCGCATCGGCGTCCTCGTGCGCTCCGTCCGCTCCGAGGGCCAGGAGCTGGCCGTCGCGCTGGAGGAGCGCGCGCTGCCCTACCGGCTCGCCGGCGCCGCGGCGTTCTTCGGCCAGGCCGAGGTCCGCGACGTGCTGGCCTGGCTGCGACTGCTGGTCAACCCCGGCGACGCGGGCGCCGTGGTCCGCGCGCTCTCGCGCCCGCCGATCGAGCTGCACGGCGTCGACCTCGCCCGCTGCATCCAGATCGCCCGCCGCCGCAAGCTCGACATGGTCTCCGCGCTCGGCGCGGCGACCGAGTCGCCGCAGCTGCCGCCCGAGGCGCGCGAGCGCGTCCTCGCGTTCCTCAAGCTCCACCGCCAGGCCGCGGCGGCGCTGGACACCACGCGCCCCGACCTCTTCGTCCACCGTCTGATCGAGCGCCTCGGGCTGCGCCGCCAGCAGGTCTTCGCCGCGCAGGCCGACGTCGTCGAGCGGCTGGTGTCGCTGGCGCACGTCGGCGAGCTGGCCGCGTCCTACGTCCGGCGCGCCCCGCAGGCCACGCCGCGCGAGTTCGCCGGCTGGCTGGCCGCGGTGGCCGAGGCCGGCGGCATGCACGACGCCGACGACGACGACGAGGCCCAGCCCCGCGAGGACGCCGTCGCGGTGCTCCCGATGCACGGCGCCAAGGGCCTGGAGTTCGACCACGTCTTCGTGTGCGGCCTGCAGTCCTCGCGGATGCCCGGCGCGCGCCGCCAGCTGGTCGAGCCGATCCCCGACGGGTTGTTGGAGGACTTGGGCCTGGGCGTCGCGACCGCGTCGCGCGAGGAGCACCTGGCGCAGATGCGCCGCGTGCTGCATGTGGCGATGACGCGCGCCCGGGACGGGCTCGTCCTGTCGTTCGCCGGCCATTCCGACCGCGGCGCCCCGCAGCATCCCTCACCGTTCGTGGAGGAGGCGCGCGCGGCGCTGGGCGTCGACTGGGAGGAGGTCGAGGAGCAGCTCTTCGGCCCCGACGAGGCCCTGCACGCCGCGATCGGCCAGCTGCGCGACGAGCTGCTCTCCGACGTCCAGCAGATCGGCGCCCGCCTGGGCGAGCTGCGGCTCGACACCGACCTCGACGTCGCTCACGGGGTGACCCGCTACCTCGAGCTCCTGAAGCTCGCGGCGCTCCACGCGCGGCCCGACGGCCAGCAGGTCGCCGACGCGCTGCCGGGCATCAACGCCGCGATCCTGCACGCCGCGACCGGGCAGCAGCGCGAGATCCTGCAGACCTCATCGCTGGACGACGTGCTGCTCGGCGCCGAGCGCGACGCCGGCGTGCGTGCGACCGCGACCGCCGCGCGCCACGAGCCGTCGCTCGCGCCGTTCCTGCCGCGCCGCGGCGAGGGCCTGGCGCTGTCGGCCTCCGACATCGAGACCTACCGAACGTGCCCGTTGAAGTACAAGTTCGCGCGCGTCTTCCGGGTGCCGCAGGAGCCGACCATCAACCAGCGGTTCGGCATCGTCGTCCACCAGGTGCTCGAGCGCTACCACCAGTCCGGCGGCCAGTCGATCGACGAGCTGCTCGGGCTCCTGGAGGCGGGCTGGCGCCGCAGCGGCTTCGGACACACCGACGAGGAGCGCCAGCTCCACGTGAAGGCTGAGACCGCGCTCAAGCGCTACCACGAGCGCTTCCAGGCCGACGACGGCGAGCCGATGTGGTTCGAGAAGTCCTTCAACTTCAAGATCGGCGCGCACACGCTGCGCGGGCGCGTGGATCGCGTCGACCGGATGGCCGACGGGCGCTACGAGCTCATCGACTACAAGACGGGCCGTCCGAAGACGCCGGCCCAGCTGCGCGACGACGTGCAGCTCGCGCTCTACGCCGTCGCCGCCGCGAGCGCCTGGGGCCTGGAGGGCGAGTCGCAGCAGTCCTACCTGTACGTGTTGGACGACCAGAAGGTCCCGCTGCCCGCCGACGCCAACGACGCCGAGTGGATCGCCGAGACGGTCCGCGAGGTCGCCGACGGCATCCTCGGCCAGGGCTTCGAGCCGACGCCGTCCTACGCGGCGTGCTCGATCTGCGACTACCGGATCGCCTGCCCGGCGGCCGAGCGCTGAGCTTCGCCTAGCCCAGGAAGCCCAGCAGCAGGCCGAGCAGGACGAAGAAGAAGAGCGCCAATGCCGCGACCGCGATCCAGCGGCCGGGCGACGGGCCCGTGTGGTGGCGCACCGGCTCGTGCGGCGTGGGGGCCACCGGCGTGGGGGTCTTCAGCGTGCGGGGGCGATCGTCGTCGGCGTCCCCGGTGGCGCCGGCGCCGGCGCCCCGGACCGGCTCGAGCACGTGGGTGGTGGTCTGCGCGCCGGCCTCGGCGACCCTGGTGGTGGGCTCCTCGCCGCCGCGCGCCGCGGCGAGCTGGTCCTGCAGGTCGGCGATGACCGCCTGGGAGCGCTCCCGCTCCTCGGCCAGCTCGGCGCGCAGTACCGCGACGCCTGCCTCGGCGGTCGCGGCGGCCTCCCGCGCGGTGCGCGCCAGCGCCTCGGCCTCGTCGGCGCGCTGGATCTCGGCCTCGGCGCGTCGCTCGGCCTCGACGGTGCGCTCGTCGGTCACGGCATCCGCGTCGCGCTCGGCCTGCTCGGCGCGGCGCTCGGCGTCCT
>JAOPZP010000569.1 GCA_025964055.1 Conexibacter sp. | reverse complement strand
CCCGCGCCGGCGAGCGCGAGCGGGCCGAGAGCGCGCGCTCCGGCGAGCGCGACATGACGCCCGCGGTGGGCCATCCGGGCGCGCCCGCGTCGTGGCGGCCCGCCGACCCGGACGCGCCGGTCGGCCTGCACCAGCGCGACTGGCGCGACGCGCAGTGGTCGAACATCTTCCGGCGCGACACGCGCTACCTCTCCGACGCGCCGGCCGATCCCGCGCGCGTTGCGGAGGCCAACCGGCGCGGGCGCGAGGGCGAGCCGCCGACGATCGTCCAGGGCCCGATGATGAAGGCCCCGGTCTGGACGTGGGAGGTCCCGCTGTACTTCTGGTTCGGCGGGATGGCGGCGGGCGCGTCGTTCGTCGGCTACGCCTGCGACGTGGCCGGCGACCACGAGTCCGCACGGGTGGCGCGCAAGGTCGCCCTCGCGGCGCTGCTGCCCTCGCCGCCGCTGCTGATCAAGGATCTCGGGCGGCCCGAGCGCTTCTACAACATGCTGCGCATCTTCAAGCCGCGCTCGCCGATGTCCATGGGCTCCTGGTGCCTGACGGCCTTCGGCGGCCTGCTCGCCGGCGCGGTCGGGGCCGACCTGCTCGGACGCGACCGGCTCGCGCGCCGGCTCGGCTGCGCGACGGCGGTCACCGGCGGGTACCTCGGCTCCTACACCGGCGTCCTGCTGGCCTCGACCGCCGTTCCGGTGTGGGCGCGCAGCCGCGTGTTCCTCGGTCCCATCTTCGTCTCGACCGCCACCCTGACCGGCGCCGCGGCTACGCGGTTGGTCCTCGTCGCGACCGGGCAAGGCGAGGAGCATGCGACGCGGCAGGCGCTGGCACGGGTCGAGAGCGGGGCGATGGCCGCCGAGCTCCTGCTGTCGGAGATCAACCACCACCGGTTGGGACGCCTGGCCTCCGTGCTCGACGAGGGCGCCGGCGCGCGCTGGTTCCAGGGCGCGCAGTGGCTGGCCCGCGCGGGCTTGGCCCTGCGCTTCGCTCGCCGCCGGACCGGCGAGTGGGCCGAGCACGGCGCGAGCGTCTGCTTCATGGCGGCCGCGCTCTGCTTCCGGTTCGCGTGGGTGCGCTCCGGGCGGTCGTCGGCGCACGACGACGAGGCCGTCGCGCGGATGGCGCGAGCGCGCGCGACCCGCGCCGAGCCCGACCACGAGATGCGGGTCGTGGACCACCGCTAGGCCCAGACCCCACTCCCAGGAGACAGGAGCCTCCGATGTCGTTCAAGAGCCCACCCGAGATCGCCGCGACCGGCGTCCAGACCGGCGCGACGAAAGCGGCGCTCTCCTGGGACAAGGCGCTGGTCGCGGGGTTCCTCGCCGGCGCGTACATCGCCTTCGCGGGCCTGCTCGCCATCGTGGCCTCGGCGGGCATGGACCCCAAGCTCTGGGGCGGCGTCCAGACGCTGGTCACCGGCGGCGTCTTCGCCCTCGGGCTGATCCTCGTGATCGTCGCCGGCTCGGAGCTGCTGACCGGCAACATGGCCATGATCCCGCTGGCGGTGCTGGGCCGGCGCGCGACGATCGGCCGCTTGTCGTACAACTTCTTCTGGGTGCTGATCGGGAACCTGCTGGGGTCGGTGTTCGTGGCCTACTTCCTGGCCAAGGAGACCGGGGTGGTGACGGCGCCGCTGCCGCTGGCGCGCCTGACGGCGATCGCCACGGCCAAGGCGCACACCGAGACCGACTGGCAGATCTTCCTGCGCGCGATGGGCTGCAACTGGCTCGTGTGCCTGGCGGTCTGGATGGCGCTGGCGGCCGAGGACATCGGCGGCAAGGTGCTGGCGATCTTCTTCCCGATCATGGCGTTCGTCGCGCTGGGCTTCGACCACGTCGTGGCCAACATGTTCTTCCTGCCGACCGCGATCTTCGCCCACGTGCCGGGCATCGGCTGGGACGACACCATCAAGAACTGGATCTTCGCGTTCCTCGGCAACCTCGTCGGGGCCGCGATCTTCGTCGCGACGACGTACTGGTACTTGTACGTCAAGGACGCCGAGCTCGAGCCGGGCGCCGGTGGTGTGCCGGTGACGGCCGCTGACGGCCGGCGGGCGGTGGAGGGCACGCGGTCGTCGGCGTAGCGCGCCGGCGGTCAGGCGGCGGCGAGCTGGATCCGGCGGTCCGCGAGGGCCGCACCGGTCCAGTCGAAGCGCTCCAGCGCGAGCGTGCGATCGCCGCGGCGGACCTCGACGATCACGCCCCAGGGCTTCTGGTGCGCCAGCAGCTCGGCGCCCGGATGGCGCCGGCGCAGGAGGGCGATCTCGCGCGCCTGCTGTTGGGTGAGCTCGTGCTCCACGACACCATCATCGGTCCCGCACCTGAACGGTGGATGAAGCGAACCTGTGGCGCGGCTGAATCTTGCCGCGCGGTCAGGGGCCGGCCAGCGCGGCGGTGATCGCGGCGGCCGCCTGGTCGAGCTCGCCGTCGCCGTGCAGCGTGCGCGGGTCGACGATCACGCGGCCGTCGGCGATGCGGGCCAGCAGCGGCGGGTCCTGAGCGCGCAGGCGCGCGGCGAGGTCGTCGGCGCCCGCGCCCGCCGGGCCGATGGCGACCGCGGGGCCGTGCAGCTCGAGCAGCGGGAGCGCGCCGCCGC
>JAOPZP010000567.1 GCA_025964055.1 Conexibacter sp. | reverse complement strand
CGGCGGCGCCGCGGCGTCCTCGGCCGCGGCGCGCTCCGAGGCGCGCGGGCCCGGCTCGGGCTCCTCCTCGCCCTCGGCCGCGGTCGAGCGCACGGCCTCGGCGAAGGCCCGGAGCTTGGCAGGGTCCTTGACGCCCGGCGCGGACTCGACCCCGCTGGCGACGTCGACGGCGAACGGATGGACCTTCTCGATGGCCGCGACGACGTTGTCGGGCGTCAGCCCGCCGCTGAGGATCAGCGGCACCTTGGAGTAGCGCCGGCTGACCATGTCCCAGTCGAACGTCTCCCCCGTGCCGCCGCGCAGGCCGTCGCGGTGCGTGTCGAGCAGGTGGAAGTCGGTGCGGAACGCCTGGATGGAGACCACGTCGGAGGCGAGCCGCACGGACTGGGCCTTGATCACCTTGGCGCCGGTGCGGCGGGCGATCTCGTTGGCGTAGGACGGCCCCTCGTCGCCGTGGAGCTGGATCATGCTGAGGCCGATCGTGTCCGCGAGGCGCTCGACCTCGTCGAGCGACTGGTTGACGAACACGCCGGCGATCTCGACCTGGCGGCGCAGCTGGGCGGCGATGCGCGCGGCCTCGGCCGGATCGCAGGCGCGCTTGGACTCCGGCCACAGGATCAGGCCGATCGCCCAGGCGCCGCTGGCGATCGCCAGCTCGGCGTCGGCGAGGCTCGTGATGCCGCAGAACTTGATGCGGGGAAGGCGGTAGGCCACGCGCACCATCTTAGGTCGAAGGAGTCCGCGACCGCGCGAGCGAGCCCCTGGGCGAGCCTCGCGCTCGGAACCTCGCCCCCTGGGCGAGCGTTCCGCGCTAGGAGCCGGGTCCCAATGGACCGCGGGTTTCGCCCCCTGGGCGAACACCCGCAAGGGAACCTGGCCCTCTGGGCCAGTGTTCCCCTAGCCGGTCTGCAGGGTCGGCGGGCGCTCGCCGAGGGTGACGGTGACCGACTTGGTGTCCTTCTTGCGGACGATCTGCATCTTGACCTTGTCGCCCGGCTTGTGCGCGGCCACCAGCTGGGCGAGCTGCGCGTCCGACGTGATCGCCTTGCCGTCGACCTTGGTGATGATGTCGCCGCCGAGGACGACCGTGTTGCTGGAGCTCTGGCCCTGGAGCTGAGCCTGCAGGTCGCCGGCCTTGAGGCCCGCCTGCTCGGCCGGGCTGCCCTGCTGGACGCTCTGGACCAGCGCGCCCTGCTTGACGGGCAGGTCGAGCGCGTCGAGCGTGCCGTCGACGGTCAGCGAGGTCACGCCGAGGTAGGCGCGCTGCACCGACTTGCCGCTCTTGAGGCTGTCGAGGATCTGCTTGGCGGTGTCGATCGGGACGGCGAAGCCGATGCCGACGTTGCCGTTGGCGCCGTTGCCCCCGGTCTCGATCTGCGAGTTGATGCCGATGACGCGGCCCGCGGCGTCGATGAGCGGGCCGCCGGAGTTGCCCGGGTTGATCGCGGCGTCGGTCTGGATGACGTCCTTGATCGCGAAGCCGTTGGGCGCCTGGATCTGGCGCTGCAGCGCGCTGACGACGCCGGTGGTCAGCGTCCGGTCCAGCCCGAAGGGGTTGCCGATGGCGATCGTCGGGTCGCCGACGTGCACGTCCTTGGACGAGCCCAGCGGCAGCGCCTTGAGGTCCAGGCCCTCGGGGTCGACCTTCAGCAGCGCGAGGTCGGTCGACGGGTCCTTGCCGACCACCTGGGCCTTGACGGTCTTCTTGTCGGCGAACTGCACGGTGATCGAGCCGCTGGTCGCGCCGTCGATCACGTGGTTGTTGGTGAGGATGTCGCCGCTGGAGTCGATGACGAAGCCCGAGCCGGTGGCCTCGGTCTGCTGGGCGCCGCCGAACGGGTCGAACGGGTTGTCGGTCTGCTGCGTGATCTCGGAGCGGACGAACACCACGCCCGGGGCGTAGCGCTGGTAGATGTCGGCGGCGGTCAGGCCCTCCCCCACGTTGGCGCGGCTGCCGGCGCCACCCCCGCTCGCCGCGACGGCCGGCTGGCGGATGACCGTGGTCGTGTGCTTCTCGCCCCCGGCGACGACCGTCGTCACCGTCGCGGCGACACCCCCGCCGAGCAGGGCTGCGACGACGAGCGGCACGACGATGGCACGCGAGTGGGGGGCGGGCGGCTGGCTCATACGAAGGCTGAGGATCCTGAGCATCGCTGAAGCGACGCTGAAGCAGTTCTAAATCTTGCTAAAGGGAGCGACGGAGGCTGGACGGACGGCGGGTCAGAGCGCGTCTTCGGCGGGGTGTCCGCCGTGCCCGGCGAGCTCCCGCAGAGCGGCCTCGGGCTCGGGTGCGCGCATGAGCGTCTCGCCGATCAGGACGGCGTCGACGCCGACCCGCTCGAGCTCCTCGATCTGCGCGCGGGTGTGGAAGCCCGACTCCGACACGACCGTCTTGCCGGCGGGCACGTCGCTGAGCAGCTCGTAGGTCCGCTCGACGTCCACGGTGAAGTCCGTGAGGTTGCGGTTGTTGATGCCGATGACGTCGGCGTCGATGACCTCCAGCGCCGTCGTCAGCTCCTCCTCGTCGTGGACCTCCACGAGCACGTCGAGGTCCAGCTGCAGCGCCTCGTGGTGCAGCTCGGCCAGGTCCTTGGGGTCGAGCGCCGCGACGATCAGCAGGATCGCGTCGGCGCCGGCCACCGCCGCCTCGTACACCTGGTAGGCGTCGACCATGAAGTCCTTGCGCAGGATCGGCAGCGCCGTCGCCGCGCGCGCCTCCTCGAGGTCGGCCAGCGTCCCGCCGAAGTGCGGGCCCTCCGTGAGCACCGACAGCGCGGCGGCGCCGCCGCGCTCGTAGGCCTGGGCGATCTCGCTCACCGTCGCGCCTGCGCGGATCTCCCCCGCCGAGGGGGAGCGCCGCTTGTGCTCGGCGATGATCGAGACCCCGGGACGCACGAGCGCCTCGGAGAACGGCCGACCCTCGCGATGCGGCTGCAGCCGGGCCTCCAGCTGCGCCAGCGGGATCTCGCGCCGGCGGCGGCGGACCTCGTCGCGGGTGATGTCGACGATGCGTTCCAGGACGTTGCTCATGCGGGTGCCCGCTTGACGGTGGACTCGTTCGCGTTCCGGGATTGGGTCGTCATGCGGCTGCCCGCTTGACGGTGCACTCGTTCGCGTTCCGGGATTGGGTCGTCATGCGGCTTTCGGTGCCAGTTCCCCGCTGATGCGGACGTACTCGGCGAGCGTCCGCGCCGCTGCTCCCGAGGCGATGGTCTCGCGCGCCAGCTCCACGCCGGCCCGGAGGTCGTCGACGGCTCCCGCAGCGTAGATCGCCGCGCCCGCGTTGAGGAGCACGAGGTCTGCCTCGGGTCCCGCCCTTCCCTCGAAGATCGCGACCGTCGTCGCGGCGTTGGCGGCGGGGTCGCCGCCGCCGATGGCGTCCGGGGACGCCTCGGCCAGGCCCACGTCGGCGGGCGCCACGTCGTAGCGGGTCAGCTCGTCGCCGTTGACCTCCACGACGTGCGTCGGTGCGGACGTGCTCATCTCGTCCAGGCCATCCGCGGAGGACACTACCAGCGCCCGGTCGCAGCCCAGCTGGGCGAGCGCGCCGGCCAGCGCCTCGATGTAGCCGGCATCGGAGACCCCGATGACCTGGCGGCGCGCGCCGGCCGGGTTGGTCAGCGGGCCGAGGAAGTTGAAGATCGTGCGGACGGCCAGCTCCTTGCGCACGGGGATCACCCAGCGGGTGGCCGCGTGGTGCGCCGGCGCGAACATGAAGCCGAAGCCGATGTCGTCGATGCAGCGGCCCACGGCGTCGGGCGTGAGGTCGATCCGCGCCCCGAGCGCCTCGAGCACGTCGGCCGAGCCCGAGAGGCCCGTGGCGGAGCGGTTGCCGTGCTTGGCCACCGCGCAGCCGGCGCCGGCGGCGACCAGCGCCGCGGTCGTCGAGACGTTGAACGTCCGCCGCCCGCCGCCCGTGCCCGCGGTGTCGAGCAGGTCGTGGCGCGCGGTCGGCACGCCGGTGGCCAGCGAGCGCATCGTGGCGGCGAGGCCGGCGATCTCCTCGACGGTCTCCCCCTTCGTGCGCAGCGCGATCAGGAACGCGGCGATCTCGGCGTCGGCGGCGTTGCCGGCCATGATCTCGGCCAGCACGCCGCCGGCCTGCTCGCGGCTCAGGTCGCGGCGGGAGGCGAGGGCGTCGATGGCTGCCGTGAGGACGTCGTTGGACATCGAAGGGGCGGAAGCCTAGATGGTGGATGCGACGGCGGGCGAGCCCGGGGGCTCAGGCGCCGGCCAGGAAGTTGCCGAGCATGTCCTTGCCCCGGTCGGTCAGCACCGACTCGGGGTGGAACTGGACGCCCTCGACCGGCAGCTCCCGGTGGCGCAGGCCCATGAGCACGCCGCCCCCGCGGGCGGTCACGGCGAGCTCCTTCGGCAGGTCCTCCTCGGCGACCACGAGCGAGTGGTAGCGCCCGACGGTCAGCGCGCCCTTCAGCCCGCGGTAGACGCCGAGGCCGTCATGCTCGATCGACGTCGTCTTGCCGTGGATCGGCTCGTGGCGGATCACCGTGCCGCCGAACGCCGTGGCCAGCGACTGGTGGCCGAGGCAGACCCCGAGCGTCGGGATCCCGGCCTCCGGGAAGCGGCGCATGGCCTGCACCGACACGCCGGCCTCGGCAGGCGTGCCGGGCCCGGGGCTCACGACGACCCGGTCGGGATCGCGCTCCAGCAGCTCGTCGATCGTGGCGACGTCGTTGCGCACGACGTCCACCGTCGCTCCCAGCTCCCCGAGGTACTGGAACAGGTTGTAGGTGAACGAGTCGTAGTTGTCGACGATGAGGACGTTCATGCCCAATCCGGCTGTCGTGCGGCCAGCTCGATCGCGCCCTTGACGGCCTTGGCCTTGTTGACCGACTCCTCGAACTCGTACTCGGGCTTGGCGTCGGCGACCGTGCCGCCGCCGGCCTGGATGTGGGCGGTGCCGTCCTTGATGACCACCGTGCGGATGTGGATGCAGGTGTCGAGGTCGCCCGAGTAGCTGAGGTAGCCGATCGCGCCGCCGTAGCCGCCGCGCTTGACGGGCTCCAGCTCGTCGATGATCTGCATCGCCCGGACCTTCGGCGCGCCCGAGAGCGTGCCGGCCGGCAGAATCGAGCGCAGCGCGTCCATCGGCCCGATCTCGGGGCGCAGGATGCCCGAGACCGACGAGACGATGTGCATGACGTGCGAGTAGTGCTCGATCGCCATGAACGTGTCGACGTTGACCGAGCCGTACTCGCAGACGCGCCCGAGGTCGTTGCGCCCCAGGTCGACGAGCATCACGTGCTCGGAGCGCTCCTTCTCGTCGTTGAGCAGCTCGTCGGGGTCGGCGTCGATCGGCCGGGTGCCGGCGATCGGCCGCGTCGAGGCCCGCCGGCCCGTGACGGTGAGCAACGGCTCGGGCGAGGCGCCGGCGACCTGGAAGTCCATGAAGTCCAGGAAGTACATGTAGGGCGACGGGTTGACGACCCGCAGCCCGCGGTAGACCGAGAACGGGTCGACGCCCTCCAGCGGCGCGCTCCAGCGCTGTGACGGGACCACCTGGAAGGCGTCGCCGGCGTGGACGTACTCCACGATCCGCTCGACCATGCCCTCGAACTGCTCGCGCGGCATGTTGGACTCGAAGGTCGGCACGGGCCGCGGCGCGCGGTCGGGCTGATCTGGGCCACCCACCCGAGGCACCGGGCCGTCGAGCAGGCCGCGCGCCTTGGCGATCGTGGCCACGGCGTCGGCGTAGGAGGCCTCGAGGTCGTCGGCGGCGACGTTGACCATGATCGTGACGAGGTGCTTGAGATGGTCGAAGATCACCAGCACGTCGGAGAGCATCAGCGCCATGTCGGGCAGGCCGAGCACGTCGGGGTTGGGCTCGCCGAGCGTGGTCTCGACCGTGCGGACGAGGTCGTAGCCGAAGAAGCCGACCGCCCCGCCGGAGAAGGGCGGCGCGTCGGGGAAGGTCGCCTGGCGCAGCGCGGCGGCCTGCTCGGCGATGGCGTAGGGGTCGCCGTCGTCGCCCAGCGACCAGCGCACGACCGCGCGGGGGCGCACGCCGATGAACGAGTAGCGGCCCACGCGCTGCCCCTGCTCCGCGGATTCCAGCAGGAACGCGGGTGACTGCGGCGTCCGGCCGCGCAGCTTCAGGAACGCCGAGACCGGCGTCTCGCAGTCGTCGATGAACGTGTGGCGCAGCGGGATCAGGTCGTGGTCGCGCGCCAGCTCGCGGACCTCGTCCAGCGACGGCTCGACGCGGAGGCCTTCGGCTTCAGCTGCGACGCTCACGGAGCACCTCGGCCGCGTCGGCGAGGCTGCGGTCGCGCGAGCGCAGCAGGACGAGCAGGTGGTACAGGACGTCGGCGGCCTCGCTGTCGACGCGCTCGTCGGTCTCCTCGCGCGCGGCGCGGGCGACCTCCTCGGCCTCCTCCTGGACCTTCTCGCCGATGTGGCCGGGGTCGTCGAGGAGCGCGACCGTGTAGGAGCCCTCGGGGCGCTGGGACTGGCGGGCGCGCAGCGTGCGCTCCAGGGCCGGGAGCACCTCGTGCGGCGCGGGCGGCTCCAGGTCGCCGGTGAAGAAGCACGTGCGCTCGCCCGTGTGGCACGCCGGACCGGCCGGCTCGACGAGCGCCAGCAGCGCGTCGCCGTCGCAGTCGACGCGCAGCGCCTTGACGGCCTGCGTGTTTCCGGAGGTCGCGCCCTTGCGCCACAGCTCGCCGCGCGAGCGCGACCACAGGTGGAGCTGCCCGGTCTCGCGCGTGCGCGCGACGGCCTCGGCGTTGGCGTAGGCCAGCGTCAGGACCTCGCCGCTGCTCCAGTCCTGGATGACGACGGGCACGAGGCCGTCGGCGTCGTAAGAGATCTCCACGGGGCGGAGTCTACGAAGCGCTGGCCCGGCCGGCCCGCGCCAGCAGCGGCTCGATCTCCACCGCGGGCATCGGGCGCCCCAGCAGGTAGCCCTGCGCGAGCGGGCAGCCGCGCTCCACGAGGAACGCGCGCTGCGCCTCGTTCTCGACGCCCTCGGCCACCGCCTCCATGCCCAGCGCGGCCGCCAGCTCGATGATGGCCGTGACGATCGCGGTCGCCTCGGGGTCGTCGGGCACGGCCTCCAGGAACGTCTTGTCGATCTTCAGCACTTGGACCGGCATCGTCCGCAGGCGCGAGAGCGAGGAGTAGCCGGCGCCGAAGTCGTCGACGGCGATCTCCACCCCCGAGGAAGCCAGCTCGGTGAGCACCGGGTCGGTGCGCGACGGGTCCGCCATGGCGGCCGACTCGGTGATCTCGACGGTCAGCCGCTCGGCCACGCCCTCTTCCGTGACGAGCCCGAGCAGCCGCTGGCCGAAGTCCGGGCGGCGCAGCTGGCGCGGCGAGACGTTGACCGTCGTGCGCGGCGGCGCGTAGCCCGCACGCTGCCACTCCAGGACCTGGTCGCGCACCGCGCCGATGACCCAGTCGCCGATGCGATCGATGAAGCCGGTCTCCTCGGCGAACGCGATGAAGTCGTCGGGCATGACCAAGCCGCGGAACGGGTCCTGCCAGCGGATCAGCGCCTCGAGCTTGCGCAGCGCCCCGTCGCGCGGGTCGACGATCGGCTGCCAGTGCAGCACGAGCTCGTCGCGATCCAGCGCCTTGCGCAGGCGGCTGGTCATCGACAGGCGCTCCAGCGGCTCGTGCGGGTCGCCGGTGTAGACGGTGACGCCGTTGCGGCCCGCGCCCTTGGCGGCGTACATCGCCGCGTCGGCGTGGCGCAGCAGCTCGTCGGCGTCGGCGGCGTCGCGCGGGTAGAGCGAGACGCCGATCGACGCGCCGATGTGGAACTCCGCACCGGAGATCGAGAACGGCTCGGCCAGCGCGCGCAGCAGGTCCTCGGCGACGCCCCGCGCCCCGGCCTCCGCCCCGTCGCGGTCGAGGTCGGCGAGCAGCAGCAGGAACTCGTCGCCGCCCTGGCGCGCGAGCAGGTCCATCGTGCGGCGCCGCTCGCTCAACCGCATCGTCACGTGGCAGAGCAGCTCGTCGCCGGCCGGATGGCCGAGCGAGTCGTTGACGAGCTTGAAGCCGTCGAGGTCGAGGTACAGCAGCCCGATCGCCTGGCCCTGGCGGCGCGCGCGGGCCAGCGCCAGCTCGAGGTGCTCCTGCAGCAGCGCGCGGTTCGGGAGGCCGGTCAGCGGGTCGTGGTAGGCGAGGTAGGCGATCTGCTCCTCGGCGGCGCGGCGCTCGGTGAGGTCGACGCCGGAGCTCATCGTCGCCGTCACGGTGCCGTCGGCGTCGCGGACCGCCGTGTTGCGCCAGGCGATCACGCGCTCCTCGCCGTCGCGGGTCAGCACCCGGCTCTCGTGGACCGCGTCGTCGCGCTCGGTGCCGAGTTGCTCGAGGTAGGTCGCGCGGTCCGCCTCGCGCGAGGCCTCCGGCACGACGACGTCGAACCAGTCGCGCCCGACCAGCTCGCCCTCGGCGTAGCCCAACAGCTCCGATCCGGCGCGGTTGAGCAGCGTGACGCGCCCCTGAGCGTCGACCACGACGATGATCGCGCCGGCGATGTCGAGGTAGCGCTGCGCCCGGTGGCGCTCGTCCTGCAGCGCGGTCTCGGTCTGGCGGACCGGCGTCACGTCGACCAGCACGCCCTGGCTGAAGCGCGGCTCGCCGTCGGCGTCGCGGATCACCGCCTCCTTGTCGCGGACCCACCGCTCACGGCCGTCGCGCGTGATCATGCGGAATTCGAGGTCGACGCGCTCGCCCGCGGCGAACGTCGCGCGCTCGGTCGCCCGGATGCGCTCGACGTCCTCCGGGTGGATGCAGCGGTACCAGAGGTCCTGGTCGCTGAGGAAGGCGTCGGGCGGCCAGCCGAGCAGCTCCTCGATCTGCGGGCTGAGGTAGGTCAGCGTCGCCTGCTCGTCCCAGGCCGCGACGTAGGTCACCGCGGGCACGTGCTCGACCAGGCCGCGGAAGCGGGCCTCGGCGAGCGCGAGCCGGTCGAGCGCCTCGACGCGCTCGGTCACGTCGTCGACGACGGCGATCCACTCGGTCAGCGCGCCGTCGTCGCCGCGCACGGGCGTGATCCGCATCTCGGCGCGGAAGGCGCTGCCGTCCCGGCGGCGCAGCGTGATCGTCGCCTCGTGGGCGACGCCGTCGGCCAGCGCGAAGGCCAGCGCCCGGCGGTCCTCGATCGCGGCGGCCTCGCCGACCAGCAGGTCGGGCTCGCGCCCGACGAGCTCCTCGCGCGTGCGGCCGAAGAGCTGCTCGAACGCGTGGTTGACGTACAGGACGGGGCGCCCCGGGGCGACCGCGTCGCACACCATCACGCCGCTGGTCGCGACCTCCAGCGCACGGGCCAGCGGCGGCTCGCGCTCGGGCTCACCGCCGGCTGGGTGCGTGCTCGAAGGGAGGGCCATCGTGGGTGCGCGGGTGCTGGGACGGTGCCGGCGGCGCCGCGGCGAGCGACGGGTGCGCCTGCTGGAGATACCAGCCGAACGCCCGATCCACCAGGAACTGGACGCCCATCATCCGCAACAAGAGTGCCAGCACCCGCGGCGGCAGCGCGGGGATCAGGCGCTGCAGGCGCGCGGCGCGGCGGAAGGCCGGCCGGTGCGACTCGTGGAAGGCGGTGTAGCGCGCCAGCGCCTGCCCGCGCGTCCGGCGGCCGTCGAGCACGGCGGCGAGCTCGCGGCCGCAGGCGATGCCGAAGTAGAACGCGGTGCGAATGCCCTCGCCCGAGAGCGGGAAGCAGTGCCCGGCGCTGTCGCCGACGAGGAACGCGTCGCCGGCGGTCGCCTCGCGCAGGCGGTGCGGGAACCAGTTGCCCTGGTAGCGCACGGCCTCGACGTCGAGGCGATCGGCCAGGGCGCGGGTCGGCTCCTTGACGTGGTCGTGCGGGTCGTAGGAGAGCGTGCCGACGCGGCGCTCGCCCGCGGCCGGGACGCTCCACCCGTAGCCGCGCCGGACGAGGTCGCGCTGGAGGTAGACGTCGAGGTCGGTGCCGCCGGTGTCGTGCGGATGGACCTCGAGGCCGCGGCTGAGCGCGGCGTCGGGCGGCTGGACGTGCGGGGCGCCGAGGATGCGCCGCCACCCGCAGGCGTCGACGACCAGCGGCGCGGTGAGGTCGCCGCGGTCGGTGTGGACCGTGTCGCCGGTGCGGCCGTGCACGACGGCCGTCGCGAAGCGCGCGGTGCCGCACTGCTCCCACAGCAGCGCGCACAGCTCGCGGTAGTCGAAGCTCGACCACGTCCACGGCAGGCGGTACCGCGCACGCCCGTGCGGCGTGACGAACGCCATGCCCGGCAGCTCCTGGCGCGCGGCGCCCTCGACGCCCATCGCGGCCAGCCACGGCGTCGGGATCGCGCAGGCGGAGGTCGCGCGCTCGCCGATCGCGTAGCGGTCGAGGACGAGCACGTCGGCGTCGACGCCGGCGCGGGCCAGCTCGCGGGCGACGGCGAGGCCGGCGAAGCTCGCGCCGCAGACGATCACGTCGGCGCGCGCGCCGTCGAGCGAGGTGCGCTCCTCGCCGCGGGTGGTGGCGCGGACCGTCACGCGACGACGAGGTCCCGGCGCTCGATGCGGCGCAGGTACGCGCGGTAGACCGCGCAGGCCAGCGCGATGCCAGGCCGCGCGCGCGGCGTGCAGGACCGCAGCACGGCGCGCGCCGAGCCGAACAGCTCGCGGGCGCGCCGCAGCTCGTCGGCCGGCACGCGCGCGGGGCGGCCGGCGGCCAGCGCGTCCTCGTCGAGGCCCGGCAGGTAGACGCGGTCCATCGCGAAGTCCTCACCCGCGTCGCGCAGGAAGTTCGTCAGCTGAAAGGCGGTCCCGAGGCGCGCGACGGCCTCCGACGCCTCGCCGCGCACGCCGATCAGCGGCGCCATCACGCGGCCGACCGCCGCCGCGCTGCCGGCCATGTAGCGGTCGAGCTCCTCGCGGCTGCGCAGCCGCACGCGGCCGTCGCAGTCGACGCGCATCGAATCCATGTAGACGGTCAGCTCGCCCAGCGGCAGCCCGTGGCGCGCGCCGGCGTGCACGAGCGCGGCGATCACCGGGTGGTCGGAGCGGCCGCGCATTAGGCCATCGGCCAGCTCGCGCTGCCAGGCGTCGAGCGCCGCCCGGCGCGCCTGCGGCGTCGCGGGCCGGTCCGGACCGTCGACCAGCTCATCCGCGCCGCGCAGGAAGCCGTACAACGCATGGACGGCCGGGCGCACGTCGCGACCCAGCGCCCACGTCGCGACGTGGAAGGTGGGGTCATGATGGCGCTGGAGCGCCGCGCACCGCGTATATGCCGCTTCGATGTCCGTGTCTGGCATGTTCTCCGCTTCGACGGGCTACGTACACCACGACGTGATGGATGACGGCGATGATCGACGAGGGATCGTGACGCCCATTGTGGACACTCCGCTCGTGATCGTCACGGGCAAGGGCGGCACGGGCCGCACGACGGTCGCGGCCGCGCTCGGCCTGGCGGCCGCCGCCGAGGGCCGGCGGACGATCGTCTGCGAGGTCGCCGGCCAGGGGCGCGTCCCGCAGCTGCTCGGCGCGGTGGCGGCCGGCGGGCCCGTGGCGCCCGGCGTCGAGCTGGCGGTCGCCGACGGCCTGTGGGCCACGACGATCGAGCCCCACAGCGCGCTGGAGGAGTGGCTCGGGCGCCAGCTGCCCCGGCGGCTGATCGGGCCCCTGGCGCGGTCGGGCGCGTTCGGCGGCTTCGTCTCCGCCGCCCCGGGCGCGCGCGAGCTGGTCACGATCACCAAGGCCTGGGAGCTGGGCGAGGCGCGCCGCTGGCGCCGCGACGCCGTCCCGTACGACACCGTCATCCTGGACGCGCCGGCCTCCGGGCACGGCCTCGGGCTGCTGCGCACGCCGCGCACGTTCGCCGACATCGCGCGCATCGGGCCGATCGCGCACACCGCGCGCGACGTCGACGCGGCGCTGCTGGACCCGGCCCGCACGGCGATCGTCGCGGTCGCGCTGCCGGGCGAGCTGGCGGTCAGCGAGACGCTGGAGCTGGAGCGGTGGCTCGGCGAGCGCGTGGGCCGCGGCCTGGACGCGATCGTCGTCAACAGCGTGTGGCCGCGGCGGATCACGGCGAGCGACGCGGAGCGGGTCGC